>JAGMCF010000212.1 GCA_023129415.1 Candidatus Cloacimonadota bacterium | reverse complement strand
AATACCCAAAATTGCTCTCTCAATTCTTTCCTTCATAACCAAGCCAATTTTATGCTTGGTCCGAAAATAAGTCAATTACCTAAATCTAAATTAGCTATTTTTGTTGATGAAAACAATGTTGCTTATCTGGTATGGAAATTGAATATTCTTCCAAAAAGCGGGGGCGATTGGTATATTCTTGTAGATGCTCATAGCGGAACTATCCGCAAGAAAGATAATATTGAAATCAATGAGACAGGCGATGGCCGTGTGTTTGACCCTGATCCAGCAACCTATTTTGAGGATATTACCCTGCCGGATAATAACGATGAAGATTATCCCGAATTGTACGACTCTTATAAATTCAGAGATCTAGAAGGTATAAATCCACCAGTAGGTGGACAATACTATTTAAGAGGAGAATACGCTTATTCAGAAGACATTAATCTTCCTTATGATCCAGTTAGTTTTGAATCTACTCCTGTTTTTCATTATAACCGCAGTCAAAATGGTTTTGAAGAAACTAACTGTTATTATCATCTTGATAAAACCATTCGTTATGTCAGATCAATGGGGTTTAATCCTCTATGGAATAATCAGACGGGAGATAATAATGAAGATATCGTTTTTGATGCTCGGGGTAGAACAGATATAAATGCTTCTTATTCCCCTTCCGGAGAATACATATTGTATGGGGTTCCAGCTAATTGGAAGGATGCAGGCGAGGACCAGAGTGTAATCATTCATGAATTAGGACATGCCTTTCATGATGCGTTGATAATTGGTGGTATAGATGATGCTGGATATTACTCGGAATGTCGTGGAATTAGTGAAGGTATTTCGGATTACTTTGGAATTGATTATAGGAGACAATTATCATATTTTCTTCCTAATGACCGTTGTAACTGGTTTTGGCCAGGCTTAGAGCCAACTATAAAAATACCTGACGAGGCAAATTTTACAACTTGGTATACAGTTACTAATCCTTATATTCGAATGAGAACTTGGGCATCTTCTTTAATGGATCTGGAATATATTGAAGCAACTGATCCTTCTCAGGGATATCGATTAGGTCAGGATGTTGTTTCTATTTTGCAGCTTGCATCTTTATCCTATGTTACATGGGAAAATACTGCGGAAGATAATGTTTTTGCAATGTATCAGTCTGATATTGATATCTATGGTGGAGCACATCTTATAGATTTAATAGAAGTTTATTCTGATCGTCAACTATTTGATGACCAAATTATAAATGAAGATGTGATATACACAAGTAATACATCATGGGATGGGTATAAACTGGTAAGAGCAAATGTAACAGTACAAAATGGTGCGACTTTAACAATTGAGCCGGGTACTTATGTTTTTCTGGATGGTGCTGAATTAATAATAGATGAAAACTCTAATCTAATTGTAAATGGAGTCCTAACTCTTTCCGGTAGAAGTTTAGTAGAAGTTACAAATGGTTCTAAATTTGCATTAAAACCTGGTTCAAGTTTGTATGGAACAGAGCATGAAATATTGGTAGATGAACATATAATACCCGGAGATAGAATTATTATTCAAGATGGTGGTTATTTTATAGCAAAAGGAACAGAAACTGATTCAATTTATATTGATTGTATTGGATATTCTCACTGGGATGGAATAACAATTAATGGCATTGGTGATTCCATTAATACCATAGAACATTGTAACATTGCAAATATTGGTCATATTGTTGCATTTAGTACTAATTTTTCATTTTATAAGTCCTCTTTTACAAATTCTGGTCAGTTAGGATTCTATAATACTACTGTATCTATAAAGAGTAGCGAATATTCAAATAATTCCAACCCAATTTATAGTTATGAGTCTTGGAATACTATCATTGGTAATACTATTGAAAATAACGATGGTGGTGGAATTTTTGTCAGTTATCCAAGTAGTAATACTAATTCAATTCACGAAAACATTATTCGAAATAATTTAGGAAAAGGCATACAGTTATATGATGTACCCGGTAAATTTTATGAAAACAATATAAGCAATAATACTTCACATGGTTTTGTAGCCCTGGGAAATGCTAATAGAGTAGTTATGCGAGGTTCTATCATTGAGGATAATGGCGATTCAGAATTGTTTGCTACTCGTAATTGCTTTCCAAACCTTTATGCCTGGGGTGGAAATACAATAGCAGATAGTAGTTATATTTCAGGAAGTTCAGATCAGTATTTACTTATGTGTGGACGATATGATGGAATTCCAATTGATTGCAGAGGAAATAATATTATTACTTCTGACACCACCAGATTTTATCCCTACTTTAGTGCTTATATTTTTGACGGTGAAAAACCACCTGATAAGGTTCTGTATGATCAAGGTATAGTACTAATAAATGATAATGAGTTTGAATCTGCAAAAATAACAATGAAAGATATTGTATATTACTATCCTGAGACTGCAACTGCTGAAAATGCTTTGCAATGGCTAATGTATCTTGAGAAATTCAGCGGGCATGATTATGCTGGATTGAGAGATTACATTGAGACCGTTGACGAGGTTTCTTATCCACATCTTGAGAGAGTAAAGTATAATACAACAACCTCTACATATATGGCAGAAGATGATTATGAGACTGCTATTGATAGACATGAGATAATTCTTACAAATCCACCATCAGTAGAGGATTCCGTATTTTCCTTTATTGATGAAGGCTATTGTTATCTCAAATTGGATGAACAAGGTGGTAAAGCTGCTTCTGTAGAGTGCTCTTTCAAACCGAGGAGTTTTAAAGAGTTTCAGTGTTTTTCTCAGGATCTGATCAAGAATTTATTGGATAAAGCTATAACTACAATTGAACCGTCAACCACAGATTTTGAATCTTTTGCCTTATACCAAAACTATCCAAATCCAATGCGAAGTTCAACTACAATTTCTTTTTCAACCGCAGAGGGCATAGAAAACGCAGAGATAAAAATCTATAATATCAAAGGGCAATTGGTAAAACAATTCTCAATCAATAATGATCAAACTTCAATTGTCTGGGATGGAAAAGATTCAAATGGAAAACAACTTTCTAGCGGCATCTATCTATACCTGCTCTCAACAGGCAAAAAATCAATCACAAAAAGGATGGTCCTCCTTCGCTAAAATTTACGCTCCGTAGCCTAAGCGAAGGGGTGCCTCCTCCTTCATCAAGATTACGCCTGTCCGCCGTAATACTATG
>JAGMCF010000211.1 GCA_023129415.1 Candidatus Cloacimonadota bacterium | reverse complement strand
TAGGTTTACTCCGAAGGATGAACTATGGAAGGCGGGACGTATTATGCTCTTGGATGATAGAGTGAATGAATTTCTTTTAAATATTTCCTGTCAATATTTGTGTAAATTTGTGTGGTACTTATACTGGTATGACCCAAAAGTGTTTGAACAACTCGCAGGTTTGCTCCACCTTGTAAAAGATGAGTTGCAAAGGAATGACGCAAAGTATGTGGAGAAACATTTGATTTTATATGTGAGAGCATAACATATTTATTAAATATCTTCCAGCATCCCATTCTGCTGATTTTATTCCCAAACCTGTTCAGAAACATTATATTACTTTGCTTCTCCTTGAGGAAAGCATTCCTTGCTTCATTAAGATATATCTGGCAATATCCCAGAGCTATATTTGAGATTGGCACATACCTTTCTTTTCTGCCTTTGCCAAATAATTTTACCAGACTCTCTTCCCACAGAATATCACTAATTCGTAATTCTATCATTTCAGATATTCTCGCACCTGTGGAATATAGAAATTCAAGCATAGCGCGGTTTCTCAAGCCATATTTGTCATTGGTTTTGACCGAATTAATAAGTGATTCTACTTCTTCAATAGACAGTACATCAGGAAGTTTTAATGAAATTTTGGGAGCAGGAAATTTCTCAAATATCGGCTCATTAATTAATCCCTCTCCAAAAAGAAATTTATAGAAATTTACGAGTGAACTTCTTTTCCTAGCTACTGTTGTATCTTCAGCTTTATTCTTATAAAGATAATTAAGAAATTCTATAACCTTTTGAGCATTGACTTTTTTCAAATCCGCGTCATTTATAAATAATACAAAATTCAAAATGTCGCTAATATATGCGCTGACACTATTCTCAGTTAAGCCTTTTTCTACTTTTATGTAAAACTTAAACTTATTAATCAAACTCTGATTTTCAGTAGAAGTTTTCTTTCTTTTATGTTTCTTCATATAAATATTAAGAGGTTATTTTGAATTAAGAAGTTGAATTTTTCAGCATTTTTCATCTGAAAATCCTTTCGCCACAAAGGTTCATCCTTCGCAGTAGCAGTCCTACTGCTACGGAGAATGGACACAAAGACACGAAGAAAATAAATATACACTCTCATTCCCAAGCCCTCCCCAATTGAATTGGGGATTGGGAATGCTTAATGCCATTTTCATAATCCTTTGTGTCCCGATTTATTTTCGGGACATGAGTGTTTCATATGTAAATAGCTTTTATATTTGTATGGAGTAGCCGAGTCTCTCGGCTGCATTCGGCAAGAGATCCATTCTCCCCGCCTTCCATAGTTCATCCTTCGGAGTAAACCTACAGAGAATGGATATTACGGCGGACAGGCGTAGTCCCGATATAATCGGGACGAAGGATGAACTTGCCAACTCCAAATAATCTTCAAATTTTCATTCGCAAAGATTTTTTTACACATCGAATTTTCCCATCCCAAAATTCTTTAATCTCTTTATTTCTTTATCGAAATCCGAGATATAATTTTTATCCTGAATTTTTCTGTAAGTTTCATATTCCTGTTCTGCTTTCAGTTTCGCTTCCAGTTTGCCGATTTTTCCAGCATCGGTCAGGATGGGATAATTTGAAAGTTCCAGGAATTTATTTAAGAATTCAATCCAATCGGTCATCTTCATTAATATCTGTTTTTCAGCACGATTTTCTGCCAGATCGAGATAAGCAGATATAATTCGTTCCAATTCCTTAATATGTTTTTCATTTAAATAGTTTTTGGCAATAGAGATATCCGATTTTAAGATTTTCCCATCAGGAGCATTTTTCCAGGTTTTCAATCCCATAAATATTTGTTTGGCATCAGAAGAAGAATAGATGATTTCGGCAGCGGTTTTACCAGTAATCGCCCAATGTAGTTTGTTTTGAACAGTTGCAAAGAATTCTCTTGTGAGTGGTGAATTTTTATCATAATCCACAGATAGAGCGTAGATGTCTGTGATCTTCTGATAGAAACGGCGTTCGCTGGCTCTAATCTCACGAATTCGTTCAAGCAGTTCATCAAAGTAGTCTTTGCCGAAAAACCTTCCGCCTTGTTTCAACCGTTCATCATCCAGCACAAAACCTTTAATAATGAATTCTTTGAGCATTTTGGTAGCCCAAATCCTGAATTGCGTTGCCTGATAAGAATTTACACGATAACCGACGGAAATAATGGCGTCGAGGTTGTAGAATTCAAGATTTCTGCTTACCTCCCTATTTCCTTCAAATTGAACTGTTCGGATTTTCCGAACAGTTGATTCTTTTGTTAGCTCTTCACTTTCATAGATATTTTTCATGTGTTCGCTGATGGTAGATTTTGCAACACCAAATAATTCACCCATTGCTTTTTGAGTTAACCAAACTGTCTCATCAAAAAGAACTACATCGATATTTATTTTACCTGTTTGAGATGTATAGAGCAAAAAATTGGATTGATTTTGTGGTAAATTTTTCATAATTTAATCCTGTGTTCACTCTAAAAACCCCTGAAGGGGTTAAATTTGGTTTTTTTTACCTTTTTACCCACAGTTAAAACTGTGGGCTAACCTTATGATAATTCGGAAGTTGGGGGATTAGAAGCCCACAACTTTAGTTGTGGGATTAGAAGCCCACAACTTTAGTTGTGGGAATTTATCTCATAATATTTTATTCTCATATTGATATTCTTGTATGAAATATTTCATATTCTATTGTGTCAATATTCCTGAAAAATACAATCATCACTTTCTTAAAGATGCTTTTGAACGGTTTTGGGTGTAAAAGAAGTTGCCAAAGGCAATTTTGGTGAATCTTTGATTTCCCTTTTATCCGCTGTTATCCGACCCGCAGGGCAAGGTTGCGAAGCAACCGCAGAGTTCGGCTTGGTGGCTTATTTCTCTCATTGCTTTCCTTTGCATTAGATTATTTTCTTTCTATGTCTGAAACACAAATCTAACTTAACTGGAAAGACTCTAAATCCTGTACCGTGGTCATGTAATCTACCATCAGGATATTGTCCAATCCTTATATCAACAAGAATTGTTCCCTCTTTTAACAATTGAGTAAAATTATCAAAATCAAAACCGCTTAATAACCATGCTTCATTAAACCAAAACTCTTCATTAGAACCACTACCTCTTGTTTCTGCTTTCACATATAGTAACTTTGGAAGTTTTCTTTCAAAAGAATTCTTAAGTGTTTCTTTGCCCCAGTAACCTACAATTTTGTTTTTGGCAGTTATGAGATTTACTCTATCTTTTTGGATGTAAATTTTAAATCCAGTTTTCCCCTTCAGTTGGTTATAATTTACAGCATTTACTGTAGTATGTAATTCTTTTCTCTTATTACCGCGTGAAGATTCATAACCAAATCTTTCCAATAAGACAGAGTTTGCTTTTGGTGGAAGAGGCGATTTTGTAAATAGAGTAAGCATACTTGAAACGTTTTTCCTTGCAGATTTCAACTCAATCATTGCTGCGTTTGGACCTGGTATATTGTTTTCCTCTATTCCTAAAAGGTCTTCTAAGGTTTTTCCTATACCTGTATTTCCAGCTCTATGGGTTTCAACATACCCCATCTTTTTTATCGCTTTCAATTTTTTTATCAACTTATAATATGTAATCATGGTTTCCTCCAGAAATCAAGTATATACTCAAATGTCGTGCTAAGAGTGATATAGTTGCTTGGCCACCCAAAAATACCGACCTTGTTTACTAAATTCCTTTTGTCCCAGATGATTATATTTCTGAGTTCATATCCTACTTTTTCCATAGCTTCTATAATATAACTATGTGTTGGATACCGATGGTTGTTTTCCCATAAATCGTTGATATTAATTACACAATGAGCCTTCGGTCTCAAGAGTGGTAATATCCCCTTATAAATCTCTGCAAGTGCATCTATATATCCTCCAAGTCTCATTGTGCCAAGATCCCGTGGATTATTTGAATATTGCTGAACCTCTTTATAGTGTTTATTCTTACGAAGATCACTACGGAGACTCTTGTTTAATCTTCTGTGATTTAACATGTTGGCATAAGGTGGTGAGGTAACGCATAAAGACACAGTTCCTTCATTGAGATATTCTGGAATATTGATTGCATCATCACAAATCGCAATCTGTTTTGTATTCTTTCCAAAGTTTAACTGTGCCTGAGTAAACCTTTTATTTGTAAAATTGATGTATTCTTGATTAAGATCGAATCCGACAGCATTTCTTTCTAAATCTCGTGCTGCAACAAGAGTAGTTCCAATACCGACAAAAGGATCAAGAACCAATTCTCCTTTATGGGTAAAAAGTTCCATGCACTTTTTAGGTAAAGCGATTGGAAATACCGCTGGATGAATATCTTTATCTCTAATATCTCTCTTTTTATAATATAACTCCCAAATAGCAACCTGTCCCTTCACCCATTCCTTAGCAGTAAGACAGTTTATATGACTATCTGAACAGGAGCAGGTTTTTCTAAAGTTAATATCTATTTTTTTTGGCATCTTTATTAACCTAATTATAGTATTCTCTATTAGCTTTTAAATTTTTTATTAAACCGCCAAGCCAAATTTCATATAATGTTTTGCGTGTGCGGCGGGATCGGAACGATCACGCCCAAAACAAACAACCCAAACCCTGAATCGGAACGATTCAGACGAAACAAACCACCCAGCCTACCCGCTGACACGCTTGTTAAGTGCATTTTCATATATGTGCTGAAGACAATAAGTTACCGTATGCACTAAAATTTTCATCTAAAACTCTTAACATAACTTTAGTCTCGCTACCAAAATCTTGAGAAAAATTAAATGCGGCTCCATAAATGGAACAAAAATCTTTTACTGTTATTTCATTCAATTTGAAGTTGGTAAGTATAATCTCTCCTCCAAAAAAAAATCCATCGGCAATACTTAACTCATAGATTTTACCCAGAGCATTAGAACTCATATTCGATACATTAAATATACTTTTTTCATCTAAAGTAATCAATTTGTTAGAAGTAAACTTTTGAAATATCAGTTGATCAATACATTCAATTGAAGAATTTAAATACAAAAGAGCTAAAAAAACTGTATTTAATAAAGCATCTAACGATTTAGAATTGCTCCTGAGACCAAATTCGAATAAATCTTTTGGACAATTCTCAAAACCTGCCTTTGCAATACTTTTCTTTATCTCATATATGCCCATAGCAAATCCTTTTTTATCAATTCGCTTTAAATCTGGAGCCAATTTTAACCTACTCATAATTAATCCAAATGGTTTTGTTTTATGAAATTGTTTAACGAATTCATCCAATTTCTCACTCTGCAGTTCAATATTCGAATACATTTTTTTTTCTTGATCTATAAACCAGTATGGATCAACAACACTATATGCATTGGGAAGTATATCTAATAAAGGAGATAAACATAAACTATTGATTTTTCTTATATAATTATTACCATATGTGAAGCTATCAAGAAGCTCTTTATCTAAGCGAGTAATCCTTATTGGAGTTTTTTTATTAATAATATCACTTTGTTCATTTATTTGCAAATAGCCCATAAATTGAGATTGTTTACCTCTGCCTAAATAACCAATATTTGATTGAAATTTCTTATCTTGATGTATTCTTTCGAAATTTGCTAATATATCATTTCTAATGCTTAATGATCCAATCTCTTTAGTTAAATCGAATAGTTTATTTCTTATCTCACTCATAAATACTCCATTAAGTTTTTCTAATTTCTTCTTTTACTATTTTTGCTAAATATTCATCATTTATATCTTTAGAAATATCTATCGTTCCAAGAGCTTTATTGGTGAAGATAATTTCCTTATCTAAGATTATATTAAGTAACAAATTAGGAATCTTACGTTGAGAAAGGATGAGGAATCCTTCAACTATGCTTTTTTCACCAGTCTGATCTGAGCGGACAAATGGATACCAAATTTCAGGATGATATCTTGATAAGTAGCCCAAAGAAAACAATCCTATTTGATATGCAATAAGTTGATTAATTTTAAATTTTTTATTTGATTGATTATAGTATTGTATTAAGTATTTTTGCCCACTAAGTGATCGTAAACCAATATTTCTATTTTCCAATTTTTTCCTTAAAATTAAATATTTATTTGTTAATTGAGGTGTAATGTAAGCTTTTTCATAATCAATAATATTATTTTCAGATAAATCTTGGCTTATTGCCTCCAAAGATATTCTTTCTACAGTATCTTCTCTTCTCTTAACAGTTTCAACAGGTAAACATAATGACTTTTGTCCAAGATAGCATTCTTCAAAATCAAATTTTAATTCAGGAATAAGACTAAAAATGTCCTTTATTGATATACTATTTGGATAACTATCATCAGGCGATAGAATATTACTATATTTAAATAATGCACCATCTGGCGAATTAAATAAATTTATTATTGTATCTCCAATTGATGGGGAATCAGATAATTTCAAAGACATTCCGTGATTTTTAATTATACAATTTGTTTGTGTTTTTAATATAGCAGTAGCATATAGAAGGTTAACATAACCATAATAAATAAGTAAAGGTGAAGTATTTAATGTTACGTTTTGAAAAGAATTAAAATATTCGTAACTTTGGATTATCGAACCAGCAATTGAATTTTTTAATTTATCATCCAATGTTGAGTTCAAATATTTATCAATATTAGTTATATATGAGAATTTTAGTAATCCTTTCCAGATATCATTGATAGAATTTTCTGAATATTTATATTCTTTCATTAATAACTCCATTAATTTTTAATAAGTAAATGCACTTAACGTTTGTATCCACGCAACTCTATTGCGTGAACCCACCCAAATTGGTAGTGAATACGCAATATTGCGTGTATTTCTCCTTTAGATTAATATATCTGGTTTTAATAATTTCCATCAAATTTCCTCTGTATACACAAAACCATAACAGCATTTTCAATTCTTTTCTGTCAATGAAATATTTCAGTTTTATAGTCATCTAAATTTGTTAACTCATTTATTATCTAAATAATTTTCAAAGTTATGGCAATCCAAAAACTTGACAGTGAATTAATCATATTATTTTCAAATTCAATTTGACTGAGATTAATTATTTCAATAATCAAAAGGAGCATCATGGACGCTATAATCCAATCAAATAGAAACTTTATGAAATCCAATCATAAACAATTTAAAGGAATAACTGACCAGCAAAAAAATTTACCCAACCCCCCTTTGCAAAAACCTTATGATAAAAAAGGAAAAATTATCAATTTGCCCAAAGTTGATAAAAATATTATAAAAAGGAATGATCTGTATAAATGCTTAAAAGAGAGAAGAAGCATTAGACAATACTCAGATAACCCTTTATCCATAAAAGAATTATCATTTTTATTATGGGCAACTCAAGGTGTTGAGGAAATCATCAGAGATGGTTATGCAACGCTTAGACCAGTTCCATCAGCAGGTGCAAGGCATCCTTTTGAAACATATCTTGCTATAAATAGAATAAGTGAACTCGATAAAGGAGTGTATCGCTATCTTCCATTAACTCATCAGTTATTATTCCTTTTTGATAAAGATGATATGCCAAAGGAACTCAATAAAGCAGTATTCGGTCAAAACTTTGTCGGCAATAGTGCTGTTGTTTTTATCTGGAGTTGCATTCCATACAGAGCTGAATGGCGATATAGTATCCTTGCCCATAAAGCAATGCTTCTTGATGCTGGACATGTATGTCAAAATCTCTATCTTGCCTGCGAAGCGGTTGGATGTGGAACTTGTGCAATAGCTGCATACGATCAGGATGCAATGGATAATTTCTTGAAATTGGATGGGAAAGACGAGTTTGTAGTATATCTTGCTCCAGTTGGTAAATTGTAATAAATAGAATGAAATTTTCTTAACAGCTAACTCGGATAAACCGAAACCAAAAAGAATTCACCACCGAGAACCACCGAATTAACACCGAAAATAATAACTAAAAAAGTTGGGCAAAAATTTTAATTGTGTGAATACTCATTAATAAAGGCTTCACAGAGATGGATTAAAATCTTTTGCCAAAAAATGTAAGGATTTAAGAATTAAGTGACTAAGGTTGACGGTTAATGAGAGTACTTAAATTGAGTGGAAATTACTTTAAAATTATTAGAAGAAAAAAACAAAAAAAATAAACTGTTACTACAATTTACTTGATACCCCGAACTGATTAAATAAAATTAGTATTCAAACATAAATTCAAAGGAGTAACAGATGGCTGAAAAAGTATGCCCAGTATGGGTTGGTTATCTTCTTTCCAGTCCTATTCGGAAATTAATTCACAATCCAAAAAAATTATTAAACCCGTATGTCGAAGCTGGTATGAAAGTCCTGGATATTGGCTGTTCAATGGGGTTTTTCAGTTTACCACTTGCACAAATGGTTGGTGCAAATGGTAAGGTTATATGCGTGGATGTGCAGGAGAAAATGATAAAGTCCCTGGAAAAACGAGCGAAAAAAGCAAGACTTACCGATATAATTGAAACTCGAGTATGTACTCATAACTCTCTTAGTTTGGAAGACCTTACCATGCAAATCGACTTTGCTTTTGCATCTGCTGTTGTGCACGAAGTTCCTGATGCTTCCACTTTTTTTGCTGAAATTTATAAAGCTTTACGACAAAATGGAAGATTGCTGTTTTCAGAACCAGAGGGTCATGTATTAGAAAAGGATTTTGAGAAAACCATTTCTGTTGCTCAAATAAATGGTTTTGAAATTATCGATAACCCTCAGGTAAAACGCATCCGTGTGGTGCTTCTTGAGAAAAGATGAAAAAAGACTCAAATAAGGCTTCAATCTTTTGGGATAATTTTCATAAGAACATCAAAGGTTATGGAAAATTCAGACCTGACCCGATTCTATCGCGCAATTTAAAATTGATTACCAAAGGAAAGGTTTTGGAACTCGGGCTTGGTGAAGGTAGAAATGCTCTTTTCTTTGCACAGAACGGGTATGAAGTAAAAGGTGTGGATATTTCCAAATC
>JAGMCF010000210.1 GCA_023129415.1 Candidatus Cloacimonadota bacterium | reverse complement strand
TTATAAAGAAAAATTGAAGATTGCTCATAAGAAAAGCAAATCTAAATCTGCTGTAAAAATTGGGATAGCAAAAATTGAAAAATATCCTGTTGTAATTACAGTTCTGGATCAAACCTTTATGATGGGAAGTATGGGAGCAGCTGTCGGCGAAAAGGTCACAAGATCTATTGAGCTTGCATTAAAAGAGAAAATCCCTTTAATAATTATCTCTGCTTCGGGTGGTGCAAGAATGCAAGAAGGTGTCATCTCCCTGATGCAGATGGCAAAAACAAGCGCAGCCTTAAAACGCTTAGATAAAGCAGGTTTACTGTTTATCTCTATACTGACTCATCCGACAACAGGTGGAGTAAGTGCGTCTTTTGCATTTTTGGGTGATATTATTATTGCTGAACCGAATGCTCTTATTGGTTTTGCTGGACCAAGAGTGATTCAACAAACTATTGGAGAAAAACTCCCAAAAGGATTCCAGAGATCTGAGTTCCTATTACAACACGGAATGATAGACATTATATGTGATCGTTCAAATTTGAAAACCACAATTGAAAAAATTCTTAAGATTCATCAGTCAGCCAAATTGAAGCTGCCACCAATCTCCACAGATATTATGCAGGCTTCTATCCCAAGACATCCGATTATGGAAACCCTTGCATTGGCAAGACATATCCAGCGTCCAACAACCCTTGATTTTATCAATCTGATTTTTGACGATTTTATTGAACTTCATGGTGACAGATTTTTTGCTGATGATAGCGCAATGGTTGGTGGTATCGCTTTATTTGAAGGAATTCCTGTTACTGTAATAGGGCAACAAAAAGGGAAAAATACTAAAGAAAACATATATCGTCATTTTGGCATGGCTCATCCAGAAGGTTATAGAAAAGCACTTCGTTTAATGAAGCAAGCAGAAAAATTCAACCGCCCAATAATAAATCTGATTGATACTCCGGGCGCATATCCAGGCATTGGGGCGGAAGAACGAGGTCAAGCAGAAGCAATCGCAGTAAATCTTAGAGAAATGTCTGGTCTGCAAGTACCAATTATTAGTGTCATAACTGGAGAAGGTGGCTCTGGTGGTGCTTTAGGACTTGGTGTTACGGATAAAATCTTAATGCTTGAAAATGCTATATATTCTGTAATCTCACCAGAAGGTTGTGCGTCAATTCTATGGAAAGACCCTAAAAAATCCAAAGAAGCTGCTGAAGCTTTAAAAATCTCTGCATTTGACTTGCTAAAATTAGGCTTAATTGATGAAATAATTTCCGAACCTGATCAAGGTGCACATACTGATATTGAAAAAACCGCTAATTCCTTAAAAACAGCAATACATCTACATTTAGGAGAACTTTTAAAACTAGAACCAGAAGAACTAACCGAAAATCGTTATAAAAAATACCGTCAGATAAAATTCTATGAAGAATAAATTAAAATTTCTAATTTCGAATTTCTAAATTTTAAATAATTACAAAGCACAAATGACAAAAACACAAAAATATAATTTAATAAAACTAAATATTATCTAATTTTGAAACTATTAAATTTGAATTTTGATATTATTTAGTCCCCGATTAATCAGGGATAGGAATTAGAACTTCTGATTTTACTAGTTATGTATAAAATTATTTTAAATCCATTTGCTGGCAAAGGCAAAGCATTTCGCTCAATTCGGAAGATTGAAAAATATCTCCAAAAGCATTATATGGAATATGATATGGCTATTACTGATTCTCCAAAGCAAGCAACAAATTTCGCATTTGAAAGCGCAAATCAGGGAATCGAATATATTATTGTTGCTGGTGGTGATGGTACTATTAATGAAGTTTTGAATGGCATAATGAAGTCAGATAATCCTGAAAAAGTCAAACTTGGAATTATTCCAATCGGAGGAGGAAATGATTTCATTAAAAATATTGATTATCCAAAAAAATTAGAAAAACAGATAAAACTACTAAGAAGAAGAATCACACAAAAAATTGATATCGGTCATGTTGAAGACTATTATTTTATCAACACTCTTGGAATTGGGTTTGATGCTCAGGTAGCAATAACCTATTCAAAAAGTAAAACCTTGGATGGTTCTGGTGGTTATATGAAAGCTGTAATGAAAACTCTTATAAAATGTAAAAGCTATCCTGTTGAAATTCAAGTAAACGACATTTCAATCAAGGGTGATAAACTTTTTGTTTCTGTTGGAAATGGTAAATGTTGTGGTGGAAAATTTCATCTAACTCCCGATGCAAAAATTGATGATGGTGTCTTCGACTTCTGTATAATTGATAAACTAACTCGGAGAGAAATAATAAAATTTCTCCCAAAAGTTATTAAAGGAAAGCATACAAATCTTCCAATGGTTAAAATGATGCAAGGTAATGAGATTATAATAAAGTCTGAAATAGACTTACCAGTGTATTTAGATGGTGAAATTCCAGATTTGAAAGATAAAAAAAACATTGACATAAAAATACTACCTAAACAGTTAAACTTAATTGTACAATAAAAATGTTTCATATAGGGAGACCAATGAAATATATTAAATCATTATTAATAATATTTAGTTTAACTTTCTTAATCGCAAATTGTACCAGCCCAACTGGTAGTGAGAAAGGTAAGATAATTGGAACCATACACATGTTTTATGAACCTGCTGATAGTGCGAAAGTAAAATTACTTGAAAAAGAAGAAAAGGGATTTATAATAATTGATTCAACTTATACAAATAATTCTGGATATTTTGAGCTTAGAAAGATTTCTGCTGGAAATTATATTATTGAAGCATGCAAATTTGATACAATTTCAGGATATCTTTTTTGTACTCAAACTATGGAATTTTACTATGATGGAAAAAATACATACGATATCGGTATATTAGAAGTAACAAGTGCTGTAGACAAACCAGCAATCTACATCTATCCAGAAGAAGACTCCCAATTTCAAGTTCAACTGATTTTAAAAAATGGAACAAGAATTACTAAAAGCATACCAGAATATAAATCAGGCTGGGATGCATTTGTAGAAAAATCCGGAAGAATAAACAGTAAATATGATTATCTCTTTTATGAAGCTTCTATAAAGATAATGCCTGAACTTTCTTCTGGCTGGTGTATTTCACAAAAAAATTTAAGGAATGAACTGAATGATTTACTCTTAAAAATCGGTTTAAACCAAAAAGAAACAAAAGAATTTCTGGATTATTGGCTAAAAAGACTGCAAGTTTACAAATATTATAAAATCTTTCCAGTTGTTAATCAGCAGTTAGATGAATTTGTAGAATTAGATATAGCCCCCCAACCACAAACAATCTTTAGAATTTGGTTCTTCTTTCAGGGAAGTGAGAAGTTTGTGGAATTATCTTCTCCACAAATCAAACATTTCATCCGACAAGGAACAACAGTAATTGAATGGGGTGGGGTGCTTTTGAATTATGAATTATAAATTACGAATTAAGAATTATTTTAAAGGATATAAGGGTTTAGGAATTTGAATTTATAAAGAATTTGACAAAATATTAACATTATACATTCTTTAATTAAAGAGTAAATGTGCATGCAAAAGAAGATATAAAAAAGAAATTAAAAAACATAGGAGAACAAAATGAAGATAAAATTAATTTTTATAATTATAATTTTAGGGTTTATTCCTTGCATTTCTTTCTCACAAATAGTGAATATTAGTAATAATTCATCAGAATCTACTCATCCATACATTTTAGATCAAAATGGAATTATCTATATTTTTTGGAATGATTATTTAAATGGAAATTCTGACATTTGCTTTAAATATAAACAAAATAATTCTTGGTCTGAAACCATAACAATTGAAACTTCAGGAAATTCTCGATTATTTTCAGTTTGTTCTGATTCAGCAGATGTAATCCATCTCCTTTGGAGAGAAATATCAGATAGTTCAAATCGTTTAAAATATGGTAAGATAATTAATTCTACCTTAACAGATTCTTCTGAGATAATATCTTATGATAGCTTATATATTATTTCAGCATCTTTATTTATTGATAATTCTGATATTAAACACATTTCTTGGGATATTATTGAAAATGATAGCATTAAAATATTTTATTCATCAGAAATAGGAATCAGTACTTGGTCTTCACCCCAACAATTACATGAGGATTATGGTTCAGGTTTTTTCTATATTCATTCTCAATTGATTGAAGATATTAATTATGATTTATTCTGTTTTTGGTTATCTACTGATTCTAATACCATTTCTTATATAATAAAACTAGATTCTACAAATTGGGGTTCCATTAATTATTTATATGGACAAGAACTTGGTTTTGGGGCTGAATTTGTCGTAAGAGCAGATGATTCTTTAAATATTCATTTAGTTAGTAATCATGTATATATTCTAACATATGCTAATTCTCTATATTATACAAAATGGGATGGTTTAAGTTGGTCGGAAGTTGAATATATTCCTTCAATGGATTTAGGTTGTGCTCCTCTCAATGCAAAATTTCATCCAGATTTAGTATTTACTTCTGAAAATTTCCCTTTTGTTTGCTGGGATCAATATGTATTTGATTATAATTTCACTCTTCGCGGCAATTGGGTTGGCTCAGCAATTAAACTTAATTCAGGATGGCATGCAAATGGTTTTGTTGCAAAATATCGAAAACCTCTTTATCCTAAAATAAGTATTGATAATAATGATTTGATAAATTTTGTGTGGCAAGATTCAACAGATGGTGATTATGATATATATTACACAACAACTGTATCAGTTTTTGATATAGATCAAAATGAGAATTTCTATCAAAATCAGATTCAATTATTCCAAAATTATCCAAATCCTTTTAATCTTGAAACAATAATAAGCTTTAATCTTAATAAAAATACAAATGTTTTAATTGAAGTTTATAATATTCGAGGACAAAAAGTAAAAACTATTGTTGATAAATATATGACATTTGGTTATCATACCGCTAATTTTAATACAGAAGATATGAAAAACGGTATTTACTTTTATAAATTATCAACCAAAGACAAAACATTCATCAAGAAGATGATTTTAATGAGATAATATTTGTTAATTATCAAAATAAAAATGTTTCTTCTTTCACGATACGATAAGTGTAAAGATGTATATTTACCCCGAATCCACGATTTTGTCCGAGAAGGAACAACTGTTATTGAATGGGGTGGAGTGCTGTTGAATTAGCATAAAGGATAAAGGTATATAAAAATTATGAAAATTACTAAAATATCACTAGCAATATTTCTTATCTTTTCAGTTTTTATTCTAAGTTGCACCAGTCCAACAAGTAGTGAGAAAGCCAGTATAACTGGTAGAATTTTATATGCAGATTCTGGGAATCCTGCTATTGGTACAAAAGTTATTTTAAGAAAAAATTTTGGACACGGAATGCCAAATGCTTTTATCTTTTATGATAGCACTTATACAAGTAGCTTGGGATATTTTACTTTCAATAGTTTAGAAAAAGGACTTTATAATCTCCATGCATGTAAGTATAGTAATTCTGGTGAGCAAAATTTAACATATATCAGCCAACTTTCTAATTCAATAAATTTTACTGAAGAGGAAACAACATATACTGTGGAAGATATTTTTCTAATTCCAATACTTAACGAAGGTAAGATAAAAGGCAATTTGATAATAAATAATACTCAATTGCCAGCAGATAGTGCCTTGGTAAAACTGTGGAGGCTCGAAGAGTGTACATTTATAGAAATTGATAATGTTATTTCTGATAGCAATGGGAATTTCTTATTTCAAAATGTAAGAACAGGAACTCATCACATTTATGCAAGTGCTATTGATACAAGTTGTGGTTCCCCCGTTGGTGTTTCTAAATCCTGTTTTTGTAATGGAAAAGATTTATGCAATCTTGATACATTGTTTTTAACATGTTTAGAGGTTTTTAAACCTGCCATCTACATCTATCCAGAAGAAGAATGCCAATTTCAAGTTCAACTGATTTTAAAAAATGGAACAAGAATTACGGAAAGTATTCCAGAATACAATTCACCATGGAATGTCTTTGTAGAAAAATATGGCATAATAGATGGCAAATATGATTATCTCTTTTATGAGGCTTCTATAAAAAATATACCATCCACCAACTGGCGGAATGGCTGGTGTATCTCTCAAAAAAATCTAAAGAATGAACTGAATAATTTACTCCTAAAAATCGGTTTAAACCAAAAAGAAACAAGTGAATTTCTGGATTATTGGCTAAACAGACTGCAAGAATATAAATATTACAAAATCTATCCTGTTAAAAATCATCAGTTGGATGAATTTGTAGAATTAGATATAACCCCTCAGCCCCAAACAATCTTTAGAATTTGGTTCTTCTTTCAAGGCTGCAAAAATTTTGAAGAATTGCCTTCTCCTCAAATAAACGATTTTGTCCGCGAAGGAACAACAGTCATTGAATGGGGTGGTGTGATGTTGAATTAATTTCTGAGAAAAATTTGACAAATATATAAAATTTAAATCATTTATTTCGGTGTAAAGGACAAAAAGTGGTTACTAAAATTATAGTTAACTATTTAAACAGCAGCTATTTAGATGTTAAAAATTAATTAAGGAAATAAAAATGAGCAGAAAACATTGTCCAAAATGTAAATCTTACCATACAAAAAAATGGGAAGCGGAAAGGTAAACAAAGATATTGATGTCTTCATTGTAATTATGTATTTGGGAATAGAAGAAGAACTTGGAATATATTCATAAAATCATTGTGGGAACAATATGTCCATGAGAAACAAACATATAAATCATTTAATATAAATATAGGGATTAAAATTTTAACCACTGTATTTTTTATTAGCAGTAAAAAAGATTAATCAAATAATTTTTATAACAACTCTATTAAGTCTTACATAAAAAGGGCAGTGAAAA
>JAGMCF010000021.1 GCA_023129415.1 Candidatus Cloacimonadota bacterium | reverse complement strand
CACAAAGACACAAATTTAAATGTAAAATTACGAATTACAAGTACATTGAAACGATCCTAACACCATTTGTAATGGTGTTTTGATAAACAGGATTACAAATCCTGTTAGGAACAATTGGAATCTGTGCTGTGCATTCCGTCCCTCAATTTTCATTCTCCTTTGTGTCCCGAGTTTCTTTCGGGACATGTATATTTCATCAGAAATTATAATAAAGATAGAAAGAAAGCCCCGCCATTTTTTGACGGGGCAAATTTGCCGAATTAGAATCCAAACCAGGGACCGATTGTAAATGTATATCCATCATAAGAGGTTTCAGGAGAGTTTTTTATTTCAAATGTATCACCACATACTTCTGCATTCCATCCTGTGTTATAGGAATAACTAAGCATATAACCAAGTTCTGCTCTGAAACCAAGCCATTCATTGATTCTATAAAGACATGCAATTTTGGGCTGGAACATAATATAATTTTTTACCATTTTTATATAATTGTTATTTGAACTTTCTAATTGGGTTTCCATTTTTGTCCATTCATAATCTCCACGGGTTTGAGAGATTTCTAAAGTATTTCCACCCCAACCAAGCATAAATCCAATAGCAGAGATCAATTTTCTTGAAATAGGAATTCTTTTATCAAGAGTTACTCCACCATAACCCGTTGAATACACCATTCTTCTAGTTACATCTAAAGTATCATTCAATTCAAGACCTATTTTTCTATCTATAGAATATCCAGCTCCCATACCACCAATGAACCAACCTTTTCCAATCATGCCTTTTCCTCCACCGCCATTAAGGAAGAGTCCATCCTCTCTTAATTTTGTAAAACCGCAACTTGTAATAATATGATTAATATCATCAAATTTATCCTTTGGAACATACCAGACAGGAATCCAGCTTCCACCGCCATATCCAACGGACAGTTTCTTTTTACGAATAACTTTTCCTTCTTCTGTAATTTCCTCATACTCTTCTTTTTTCTTTGGCTTTCTGGAACCCAAAATTAGAGTGGTAGTCATTATTTTTTCATCTCGGAAATATTTAATTTCAACTTTGTCACCTACATGTTTGCTTTTGATCAGGCTTCTCAGTCGGTCTTCATATCTTGCTTTGACGCCATCAAATTCCATAATAATATCGCCTTTCATTAATCCGGCTTTATCAGCTGATCCACCTTTTACAATTCCATCTAAAAGTACACCATAATTGTAATCATAGTGCATTTCATAAGCATCTTCAAAGTCAAGGTCATCAAGATAAACGCCCATAAATGGAGTTTCAGTAGTAACTTGTTTCTCTCTCATTTTTTCTGCTACTGCTTTTCCAACTTCTTTGAAACCTTGTTCTACCTCTTCGGGGGAAGTCTCTTTTGCCCACAAGGTATTCTGAACAAAAATGCCAGTAGACATTAGAAACAGTGCTGTTATAACTAATGTTAGTTGTTTTGCTTTCATTGTTACTCCTTTTCCCGATTGATTCCCCGATATATCGGGGTTAAAACGGGACTTTGTTTATTTGGTTTCATTATTTATTTTACTTTTTTAACATAGCTTTTATTTTTAAGAGCCGGCTCTTATAGCTTGGGAGAAGCTATATTAATTTCTTTTGGAAAGTTCATACAACGCAAGTCGCTTGCGCCATATTTTTAATATTGAATACCTTTTCATTTTGGCACCTCCATTATTATCTTTAATTATCTATTACACAATTTTCGTGCCAAAAAGACAAAATGTGCCTTAGTTTGCTTTTATACAGTTGATTACATACATTTTGGAGGTGCAATGAATATTTCATTTTTCAATGCGATTTCTATAAATTTGATATATCAATATATCATTTTGATATATCAACCGAATCTTGCATAATTTACTATTTAGTATTTACTATCTAACTCAGGTCTCTATTGCAAGATTGTAACTCACTTTGTGATTTAGATTTTGACCTTTCTGTCAGAGGCAAATCCATCCTACAGAGGCGGATATACCTTAGGCACTTAAAAAATGAAACTTACCAACAAGTTGTCGTGAAATTTTTCAATTAAATGACAAATATCAAATATCTAATTTCTAATAAAATCTTAAATGTCAAATAACAAATATCAAAAATTGATTCTAAAGAATCTCCAATACAGGGTCATAATAAATAGGGATTATCAAATAATTGGACATTTGGGCTTTGTCATTTTATTTGACATTAGAAATTTGGATTTAGAAATTATTAACTTTGAATTATAAATTTAATCGGTAATTATCGGTGTAAATAGGTGGTTAAATAAATTCCTTTTTGGTTCTGGCTTGTCTAGGTTAGGCATGACATTTGGAATTTGATATTTGTAATTTGTTATTTCTATTACATATATTCCATAGTTCCTTTTGCAAATGAAACATCAAGAGCAATCAGAGCTGCACCACCTCGTTTATCTAAATCACCTAATAATTCATCAACATCTTTTACAATAGAAGAGAGTTCGGATTCACTAACAAGAGCTAAAATTGTCTTACTGTAATTTTTATTCTGACCAAGAAAATTTATAAAATCTGCGAATAAGGGAACTTTTGTTAAAATTCCACCCATACCAATAGAATCTATTACAGTTGAGCCCTTTATTCCTAATTCTATAAAAAGTTCAAGAATATCCTCAAGATATTTCTGCTCATACAAAATTATGATTAACAACTTTTGTTTTTCAATAGGAGTTGGCTTTTTTAATTCTTCTCCAGAACCCATAATAACTGTTTCATAAATTGCTTCTGGAGTTTTTGCCTTCAAGAGTTCATTTTTTATCTTAACATCACGGAGCATACGAGAAATTGCTGATAATAACTTTAGATGTTCATCTGGCTTATCAGCAGGACCTACTAATGTAAAAATTATATGAACCCTTTTGTTATCAAGGGCTTCAAATTGGACACCTTTTTTCGAAGTTGCAATTGCTAAGACGAAATCAGACAAACCTTCAACTTTGGAGTGGGGGATAGCTATTCCACGCCCTAGACCAGTGCTTCCAAGTTTTTCTCTATCTAATAATGAATTCAAAACAATGTTACTATCAATATATTTGAGTGAAGGCGATCTTTTTAGTAAATTAACTAATTCCTTGAGCACTTCTTCTTTTTTTCTTGAATGCATATCAACTAAACAGCATTCTATATTTATTATATCAAATATTTTCATAGATTGCACCTTTAATTATTAAGTTACTCACTTAGCTCACTACCTTTAATAATTGCCCATTTAGATAAAACAGGGCCTAATAATTCATTTATGAAAACTGAAAAAATAACGATATTTACCATAGTTATCGCCAAATTTTGTATCTGAATGTTTGCTTGAGCAATGATTGGAGATGCCTGGATCATCAGAACCAAGCCAATAGCAACTCCTGCTTGTGGAAACATACAAATTCCAAGATAATTGCGGATTTTTATATTTGATTTACTTTTTAAAGCACCTAAATATACTCCTGAATATTTTCCGATCATTCTTATAATTACAAATACGATACCCAAAAGGAGGATTTGCGGATTTGCAAAGATGCCAAGTTGAAGCTCTGTTCCAGCGATTGCAAAGAATGCAGCATAGATAGGCGGAGTAAGGGTTTCCAAAATTCGGGAGATACGCTGATTCTTTGGAGAAAAGTTTACCAGAGTTGCTCCAACCATCATATTAGTTAATAAAGGTGAAATATGTAATGGATGTGCCAATCCAATTATAATGAAAATAATACCAAGAGACATAATCATAATTTCACTTTTGTTATGTTTTTTGTAGGTTACCTTATGTAAGATGTATCCACCGATGAAGCCGATTATGAGTGAGAGTAATATTTCCAGAAATGCATTTGTAATCATAATTCCACTTGCAATTGAAGTTCCATGGGCTTTTGAGACAATAGTACCAACAAAGGCAAAAACCATACCAAAAAGAATAACAGAACCAGCATCATCAAGTGCAACTAAACTGTAAAGATAATCAATGAATTTTCCACGAGCCCGTAAATTTTGAACAATAGCCACAGTAGCAGCAGGTGCTGTGGCTGTAGCAATAGCTCCCAAAAGAAGGGAGAATTCAAACATAAATCCCAGAAGATTAAGCGCTAAACTTACTAATATGAAAGTAATACCTATCTGGAACAATGTGATAATCACAACCTCTTTGCCAATTGCCCTTAACTTTGCTTTAGAGAATTCACCCCCAATTACAAGTGCAATAAGTCCAAGTGCCACTTCTGTGATGGGTCGTAAGGATTGTACCATTTTAAGCTCAATCACTGCACCAATTGATTCTCCAAGAAGAATACCAGAGATGATATAACCTGTGATTATAGGAAGATGTAACTTTTCAGCAACTTTACCAAGAATATATCCAGCAATTAGTAATATCCCAATTGCAAAGAGAATATGCTGACTTACTGCATCTCGAAAGTAATTCAGAGCATTTATAAATATTAAATAGACATTAGATACTATAGTTGACATAATATTAGCTATAACCTTTCTATAAAATGTGTTTCTTTCAAAACCTTTATTAATGTCAAGAAAATGATTTTAAAAAATTGACAATGAAAATTTTGAATCAAAAAAGAACCACATATTATGAAGATTTTTTCAGATGAATACTGGATGAATATTGCATTGGAAGAAGCACAAATTGCATTTCAAGAAGATGAAATTCCTGTTGGTGCTGTTTTAGTTAGAAATAATGAATTAATTGCAAATGCTCACAATAGTACTCAAAAATTAAGTAACTCGTTAGCTCATGCTGAAAAATTAGTTATTGAATTAGCTCAACAGAAATTAGGCAAGTGGTTATATGATTGCAGATTGTATGTAACACTTGAGCCATGTCCAATGTGTGCAGGTGCAATTATTTTATCCAGAATAAAATCTGTGATCTTTGGTGCCTATGATGAAAAAAATGGTGCGTGTGGTTCTTTATATAATTTGCTTTTAGATAGAAGATTTAATCATAATCCAGAAATTAAATCTGAAGTTCTTGCAAAAGAATCAAGTGAGCTCTTGAAGAGATTTTTTAATGAGAAGAGAATTATATTGCCACAAAGGTTCATCCTTCGTCCCGATTATATCGGGACTACGCCTATCCGCCGTAATACTATGGAAGGCGGGGAGAATGGACACTAAGACACAAATAAAGAATTTTTTATGAATATCCTTAGTATATAGGTTTCTAGATTAAATATATTAAGTTAAAGTGATATTTTTATTTTTTGTTGTTTAGATTAATATTTAGGTTTGGTTAGTAGTTAAAATTAATACCTAAAATATTAGTGTTTACCCTGTGAAATAGTAGAATGAAAGAATTATGCATTATTTCATCTTGAGAAATAGCAAATAGTAAAAATACTAAGTAATTGATAAAAAGAATATTTCACAGGGTGAATTTGTGGCTAAATAACAAAAAGATTTTTAGTGTTCATTAGTGTTCTTCGTGGCTAAACAACTGATGGAGAGGTGTCCGAGTGGTTTAAGGAGCACGCTTGGAAAGCGTGTGTAGGGTAACCCTTACCGCGGGTTCGAATCCCGCCCTCTCCGCCATACTTCGTTGAAACTTCCACCCTCCGTAGCAGAGCTACTGCGGAGGACGGGTCGTATGGCAAGCCATTTTATTAAAAAGGAAAGCCACGAATCCCGATAAAATCGGGAAACTATCACAGACTATTATAATATCTATTTTGTATGACAATATTATATTCTGTTCGTGTTAGTTAGTGTCCCCAATTTAATTGGGGATTCGTGGCTAAAGAAGTTTTTGGAGAGATGCCAGAGCGGTTGAATGGGACGGTCTCGAAAATCGTTTTCCGATATATCGGAACGTGGGTTCGAATCCCACTCTCTCCGTCATACTTCGTTAAAACTTCGTATGGCAAGCCATTTTTATTAAGTCCAAATTTAATACTGAACAAATATTAAATTTGATTAATTGTATAATTTTATAAAAAATAAGAAAGATATTTAAATAATGATAGAAAAAGGAACTATAACTGCAGTAGGAAGTTGGCCATATATCAATGTTGACAATACTGTAGATTTGATTTTAGAGAATTTCAAGGATTTACCTGCCTGGCCTCAATTGCCAAAAACTGATTTTTACGAAAATATGTATGTCCAATATTGTGAGAGATTGCCCTGTATTAAAATCGATGCTGAAAATGAGAAAATCTATTTTGATACTTCTCAAGATATTCTAAGTCCAATCCAAATGGTTTATGAAAATTATTTAGCTGAAAACTATGATTATTTTGCTATTTCTGAAAAATATGCAAAAGGATTATATGCTTTTAAAAGAAGAATTCAGCAGAAAAGTAAAATTCCTATGGTCAAAGGGCAAACTGTAGGACCTATAAGCCTGGGATTAACCCTGACCGATGAAAATAAACGTTTAATTCTTTACAATGAACAGATAGCAGATGCGATCGTCAAAACTTGTGTTTGCAAAGCTGTCTGGCAGGCTAAATTTTTAAAGGAAATTGCTGATAAAGTAGTGATTTTTATAGATGAACCTTACCTTGTTTCATTCGGTTCTGCTTATGTAAATATTACTCGGAATCAGATAATAACAATGTTAAATGAGATTATCGATAAATTACATGGACTTGATGTCATTACAGGTGTTCACTGTTGCGGGAGTACAGATTGGTCAATTTTAATGGATACAAACATTGATATAATAAATTTCGATGCTTATCTTTATTCGGATAGTTTGATGTTATATTCTGAAAAAGTTAATGATTTTCTGAGTAAGAATAAATACATCGCCTGGGGTA
>JAGMCF010000209.1 GCA_023129415.1 Candidatus Cloacimonadota bacterium | reverse complement strand
CCTCTCAAATACAGCACGTGCTTCAAGCATTCCTTTCATATCCCACTGTGAGCAAGCAGATTCTATCTTGTCTTTTCCTTGAAGAATATACTCTTCAACAGTTTGGCTAAAAATTGGTGCGGTTAACATTAACAGTACTAAAAAATTACGTATCATCTTTATCCCCTTCTGCTTTTATAATTTTATATGAAAAACTTTATCTCAAACTAACAGAGAAGCCAAAATAAACACTCCTACCAAATGTGCTCTTCAATTTGGTTCTCTCCGTGTATTCCGGATTGTATCTATAACCGTATAAATTCCGGCGATCAAGCAAATTTGAAACTGCAGCGTACAGAACAAGAAAGTTCCCTCCGCTGAAAAACGTAAAATAACTCCATGATATATCTAATCTCTGGATAGAGGGCAAGCGGTCTGAGTTCCATTGGTTTAACGCCGCTGTATACGGCTTCCCGGATGTGTAGCGATATGTCAAACTAAAGGAGTTGCTTTCCCCTATCCTGGACTTAAGAGCAGCGATAAAGTTATGTCGAATATCATAATTTGTGGGAACCAATTTCAAGTATTCAAGTTCCTTTCGCTCAGAAACAAGATAACTATAAGACATCCAACCTGAGATAAAAGGCAAGTTACCTTTTATGAAAATATCTGTTCCGTAAGAGTACCCATACCCATCACTGGCAAAATTTTGCTCATAATCCATAATTGGCAAGTCATTGTAATCTTTATAATAGAGCTCAGCCCTGAAGTTTGTAATCTCTGACTTCAATTCATAGCCTGCCACATAATGGATCGCTTCCAGGGGGAGCAGGTTAGGATTGCCATAATGAGCATCAATACATTGTGCCTTTGGGTATTGATGGTATCTCCCGGTTGCCAGTTTTAAAATCTGAGTATCGGCAAAACGATAGCCAATAGAAAATCGCGGGTCTGCGGTATAAGTATTTATTTCATTAAGATAATCAACACGAAGACCACTGATTGTAA
Organism: Candidatus Cloacimonadota bacterium; assembly: GCA_023129415.1. Lineage (GTDB taxonomy): Bacteria > Cloacimonadota > Cloacimonadia > JGIOTU-2 > JGIOTU-2 > JAGMCF01. The sequence goes on along the minus strand of JAGMCF010000209.1, from coordinate 8,129 downwards.
AAATTCTTTGTGAAAAATTGATCTCACACTCAAGGTATAAACCATTATGAAATGCAGAATAGTCATTGGAAAATGTTATTGATTCTGCATCCGGATGAAGATTATTCTCGTCATCGGGGTATGAGCCGGAAACAGTTGATTCCGTATTGTCTATTTCGAATCCACTGTTAATTTTGAATTTCTTTGACGCTGTATATGTTATATCCGTTCTCCACTTTGTAAATACATCTGAATTTTTTAAACTCAGGTTGCCTATCATTATATCTTGATGAAAGCGATTCTGCGAAAGACTGGATTTAGTCAACAATTTTTTACCAAACATTTGTCTCCAGTAAACGTTATTCAGGATGTTGTCTGTACCACTTATAAAATTCCCGGAATAAGTCGGCGATTCATATAAAACACCAATGTCGTCCTGTGCGGAATGATTAAAAAATTTCAAATACCCACAATTTGAATACTTATAAATAACACTCAAATTACCATCCCATGACAGCGGAAATTTGTTAAATTTCTCTGTGCCACCGTTGACCTTAAATAGTGTTTTTGTATCTGAATAATTTCCGGAAAACCGAACACCCAACTTGTCTGGAATGATCGGGTAACTGGCTCCCAGGGATATTGCTGCCAGTCCCATACCAAAATCTATTGACTTGCAATCAGGCATTCCAAGTGATTCCATTGCCAATATCCCTGAAAGTGCATTCCCGTATTTCGCTGAAAAAGCGCCTGAAGAGAAGTAAGTACCTGACAAGAGGAATGGATTTATCATACCGAAATATCCACCGGTGTCCGATTCATAACGATAAGGGTGAACTAATGTTGCCCCATCAAGCATAACAATTGTTTCAGATACATCACCGCCACGGACGAACATTCCCGCTCCTTCATCCACTTGCGTAACACCGGGAAATGTTTGAATAGCTTTGAAAATATCGGCAGCTGCACCGGCAGTGGTTACTATATCAAGCGAGGTTAATGTTTGCCCCTCTTTATCCGCCGCCGTAAAAGAGCTTGCGGTTATTGTAATAGTTTCCATCTTAACATAAGATTCCTCTAAAGTGATATTTAATATAACAGGAGCTTCTTTCTTAATAATCACATCAACATCTTTCTGTTCATAACCTATATGAGAAACTCTTAATACACGTTTGCCAAAATGGTTAGTTTCAATCTTAAAGCAACCATTCTCATCGGTCATAGTTCCTTCCATTCCATCTGTAAAAAATACATTGACAAACGGTAGTGGTGCATTTTTTGAATCCAGTACTTTTCCACTGACAATACCAATCTGTTTATTATTATGATATGAAAGGGCTTGATTAATAACTATAGAAATAACGAAAATAATTGCCAGGATTATTTTATTCCTAAACATATATGTCCTTCTATTCACACGGGTGTATAAATTGTTCTAAATTCTTAACGTATTTGGAAAATGCGTCTTTGCCTTTATTTGTAATAGAGCAGGTTGTTCTGGGCTTTTTTCCTACAAATCCTTTTGTGATTTTAACATACCCTGCTTGCTCCAACTTTGATAGATGGGTACTCAGATTACCATCAGTAGTCCCGGTTGCCTCTTTTAAATAGATAAAATCAGCCTCTCTTACCGATATTAAAACTGATAAAATGGATAATCGAATTCTCGAGTGAATTACAGGATCGAGTTCTTGAAATGTTGTCATATCACTTCCTCAAGTATTTTCTTCTCAATATATATCCAGGTACGAGATAACCCAAAATGATTGACAGAGCGAAAATACCAGTATGAAAATGCCAGTGAATCAACATCATGATCACTGCGGAAGACCACCAGATCAAACCGCTAATCTTCATAAGATTCCATTCGACAATCTGTCCGGATGTAAACATAGCAATACCTATAATAATTGAGATTGCCGGTGTTAAAAATTCATAAGAAACTGCACCCAGAGGAACAGCCAGGAATGCAACCATAAAAATTGATATACCACACGCAAGCCATAAACTTGAGATCGCATGATCGGTATATGTAGAAATTCTGGTTCTCTTTCTCTGCTTGATTTCTTTAACTATTTGAACGATTGCACCAATTGGCATTAAAACAGCCCATGGAAGCCAGGCTAAATGGGGCAGCCCAAGAAATACGAGAGTATAAAGACAAGCACAGGATGCAAGAGCCAACCAACCCCACATGATCAATTCAGTACCAGACTCGGCAGTATCAGACTTGGTTTTTTCGATCATCTGGTGAATGATTTTTAATTCTTCACCTTGAGCGATTTCTTCAAATTCCTTATTGTCTTTTCCCATAAACCCCCTCCTTTCTTCAAAGTACTTTGATAAACAAAGTGAATGTACGAAAATATCTTTCCGTTGTCAAGACTTTTTTTCAAAACTTATTTTATTGCAAGATCATTTCTAATGATTTATTGAAGTTAAGACTTTATCAATAACATATAAACTTCAGAGGTTATTTCTTCTTTCTGTATTAGCTTTTGAATTCTTATCTTGCCTTTCCTGCCTACCGTCAGGCAGGCGGCAGACAGGTCTGCTGGTTCTGGCTTAACTCAGAGATGAGTCCCCGGTATTCTGTTTCGTCTTTAGAACTTTTTCCTCAGTCGAAGACAAGAGACACTAAAAAAATAATATATAGATTTTTCATTTGATGTTTCCTGGTTGGGTCATGAACTCTATCGCGGGAAAGAGACAACGTTTTCTGTCTTTGCGAAGTATGGAGTATTTGGGCGAACGAAATCAACAATTTGTAAAAAGTATATTTATTTTTTAATTTTTATTGAATATATTTTATCAATTTTTAATAACTCTATTGCTTTTTTTGTTTCAACTTTCAGCCAGTTATCTTTATAGTCTATAATAGTGCAATCAACTGACTCTGCTAAAGATCTCCATACACTTAAATAGATAGTACATTTTTTTCCAATATAATCGCTAAAGTAATTGTTTTCTTGTGACATTTAAATATCTCCTTTCCTTTTTTTCTTTGCTGGGTATTTCACCTAACGGCTTACGCTATGAATAGTTGCCGATTATTAAGCACTTTTCTATCAAGACACCATGACCTTTAAACGGGTTACAAACCTTGATTAACCTACTGTTTCGGCAGTTATTTATAGCGTGTGTTATAAACAGATTTTTTCTACTAATCCAATTTAATTCTTTTTGTTGAAAACTCAAATCCGAATTTTTTCAATTCTTCTAATGCAGGTTTATAAAGTTCAGGTAAATTTGGTGGCATTTTTAATCCAGTTGCTTTTATAACTCCGTCTACAACTAATCTTGCTGCAATTGCTGTTGGAAGAGCTACAGCTCTTGACATTGCTGTTTCTCCTTCGGGGTTTCCCTTAACAATCATTGTAGCAATTCTTTTTTCTTTTTTACCATTATCAAACTCGGCAATTATTTCAATGTGCAAAATAATCATATCTTTTTCACCCGGTGCATATTGCATTTTTTCCAACATTCTGTTTAAAAGAACATCAAGATTAGTCCCTTTATCAAGAGGTATTAATGTATCATCAAATAATCCCAGCCATTTTAAACGATGAATTATATCTGAGTTAGATTCTATTTTTAAATATTTGGCTAAACTTTCCTCAATGTTCGGGGATGAATCCGAATCTATAAGTGATGCAGTAAATTGGCGGAAAGTTTTATTTTTAAGGTCATTAAGGTTTTCATTATCAAATAATCCAAGTGCTTCCATATAGCGCATATTATTGCAATATCCCGAGTATCTTAAAAGCCCACGATAGAAAGAAACGTCATCATCTAAATCAAAAGGTTTAATGTATTTTTCAACATCTTTATTGGGGTATGTTTCAAAAGTGCCAAGGCCATCAATCTCAACAAACCAAAATTTTTCAAATAGTTTATCGCCTGGTATATAAATTTTTTCTCCTTTAACAAGATATGCTCCTGCAGTTTGAGCAGCAACAAAAACTGTTCTCGGATCCCAACTGAATTTATACCCCATCGGATTATTATTGGATTCAAATGCAGGTATTCCACTACCATATGAATTTAAACTTATAATTCGTCCACCATCATTTTTTATTTCTTCAAGCAACATTTGAGTGCCAAAATGATCCATACCCGGCACTTCACCTAATTCATTCAGTATTAATATACCTTGATTTTCAACATCATCCCGTAAAGCCATTAGTTCAGGAATTTCATAAGAGGCAGTAATCATGTTTTTTTTATATTTCAAACACGATTTTGCAACTTTTATATGCAAAGGTTTTGGAACCATACTTATTACTATATCAGCTTCTTTAATTACATCATCCAGAATTTCAGTATTGTTATTATTCCATTCCATGGCTTTACCCAATGGTCTGTTTCCTATTATTTTTTCAGCTTTACTTAATGTACGATTCAACATTATGACTTTATAGCCGATTTTATCTATAAAATAATCGACCATTGGTTTCGTCATCAAACCTGCTCCAATAATTGCAATATTTTTCATGTTTCTTCCTTCTTTTAGAATTAGTTGTTTTAAATTTGTTTATAACGTTCCTCAAATATGAGAAGGCTGGGCTTTCCGTGCCACTTTCTTGTCAGACCATTGATATGTTTATTAAATGTAACCATTTTAAAATTAGCACTTTCGCCCAGCTTACTTATATTTGATGTTATGCAACGTAATTTATTCATTTTTAAATCTTACTTTATTAAATCCAATCCGCAATCCAAGAGTCAGAATTAATCCCGGGTCACTATGAGAAATCCAGTTGAATAATTCTCCAAAATTATTATCATACCAAGGAGTTGATACACCAATATAAGGTTCTCCAACCAGCCATGAATTAATCCTTTTTTTGTATGTTAATTTCATTCCAGGTACAAATCCAACGGAATTATTGTGTCCAGAAAGGTGTTCATGATAAAAATATGGGTGTCTCACATAAGCAAATCCTGCATAGAGTCCAACGTTAAAATTTTTATAGGTAGTACTTTTAAAATATTGTCTCAATTCTATTGCTAACTCTGTCCCAAGTGCAAGATATTTTAACTCATTAATCATTGAAACAGCACCGAATCCACCCCAAAAATTAATCGTGTTATATTTTGTAAAAGATAATTCATAACTGCCAATAACTTCCAATGAAAGAGCAGTTCTAAAATCTGTATACGGTGTATAAATCACATCAGCTTTCAATGTGCTTGGAATAATCAATATTATAAAAATCAAATATTTTATTTTTTTCATAATTCAAGTTTGTTATCTAAGATGTTCTTTATGCTGTTTTGGTTGCTTTATTATGTTGCCCACAACATTAGTGTATGTCTAAGAGTAGACATATATTTCCTTTAGATGAAAATCCCTTTAGTTTCAAAAGAATTTCACGTTTTCTAAATTTTGCACATAGCGCCATTAGAAATCCCTCTATATATTAAAACATAACACAACTGATTGTAATATTCTACGTTTACAAATGCAAGTGTTTTAATTCCATATGAATAGTAAATTAAAGGTGTAAACTCCTGATAAAATTCAGATGCTTGTCAATAAAAATCTCTTATTTTTAAAATTCAACGATTTTTATTTCTCCATCATGCACCAATTTCTGAACTCTTATCTTGCCTGTCCTGCCTACCGTCAGGCAGGCGGCAGACAGGTCTGCTGGTTCTGGCTTAATTTAGAGATGAGTCCCCAGTAGACTTTTTCGTCTTAAGAATTCTTTCCACAACCGAAAACAAGTAATGCTAAAAAAATTACGGATAGTTTTTTCATCATTTTCCAGTCATTATCTCGTGTATTTTGAGATATATTTTACCTGTTTGAGAAGCATATCTTCTTTTTCGAAGTAACAATTGAATTAAATCAATTCTTCCTTCCAAAACAGCCATTAAATCACTTCCGTCCATTAAAATCATTAATCGTCTACCTGATGAATGAGCCTTTACAGCATCATCTGAAAATCCATTAATGGAAATAAATAGACCTAAAGTGTTCTCAAGTCTTCTACCTAATTTTCCACTAAATGAATCAAGATCGCCAATGTCCACAGGATCTTTTTGCCATTTGGCTTCTAGTAAATAATCATTATTATCAAAAGTAAATGCTCCATCTATTTGTTCTCCAACGATTTTGAATGAAGCTTTTGGATCTAAATCAAACAATGAGAATAATTCTTTTATCACTTTTTCAAGCTTAAACCCCCTTGATTGAGGGTTTTCAGAGCCTATAAGTGAAAAAAACTCATTTTTTATTTCTTCAAGTTTTTCTCTTACTGCTGTCCGTTCAAGAGTTTTTTCATATGCTTCTTTTCTTCGATTTTCGATTTCTTTTTGTTCTTTTTCAATATTAAAATGACCGTTGGATATTTCTTTTAATGCCTTTACAGCTTCTCTCGCTTTTTTTGCTTTTTCCTTCCCATCTTCTAAGTGTTCTAAGTGAGTAAAGACTTTAAAATTAGAAACCTCAGAAATTAGTTTTAGTAAGTCATTATGATTTCTTTCTTCATTTTTAACTAAAATGTCAACAAATCGTGAGCATATATTTCTTTTATAGTCATTCCAATCAAGATATGATAAAACTTGCGGATTATTAATAGTATGCGTCAAAAAACTTCTAAGGTCAGATTTGTACCAGTAAATATAGGACAAAGCCTTTTTTAGTGCATTAATTGCTTGAGCCGATATTTTCTTCTTTTTCAATTCCATTTAAATTGCACATAAAGTTTTCAACATATACGACGATGTGACCGTTGGGAGCAATGCACCGAACGGCTAGGGCATAAGACCGTAGCGTATATGCTGTGTTGTTCGAAGTTGCAACATTTTTAAAATAGATTATCAAAAATATTCCTTTTTGCACTATATAACTTGTCAGCAAATTCGTTGACATAAAACATATCAGGACTATATCTCTGAGCTCGTACACGTATGATAAAATTTGGGTTTTCAGGATTTAAGTCAAATAAAATCAAACCCACACCAAATAAAATACATAATGCTTCTATTCTATCTAGATCCTCTGGAAGCATAGTATTGGGTTCCACCAAATATACCTTTGAACTAAATAATCTGTATGCTATGGCTTGACCAAACGCTGTTATGGGATCTGAAGGATTTATTTTAATTTCTGCAGATATTATCTCTGGATTAAATTTTATTACATCTCTACTTAATGGCTTATATATCCCAATAACATCGGGCGTTCCCCATCTTCTTCCAAGATAACTTCCTCCCAAAGCAACTGCCTCAGTACACTCACCTAAATCAGTTTTGAGACAATTGGCAAATGGCTCATAAAAGTCCTCTTCTCTGAGGGTTAGGGGCATTCCCTCTGCGATTTCTTCAGTTTCTTCTTCACCAGTTAATCTATATTTAAAAAGACCCCTAGTAGGCTTATAGATCTTATCACTTCGTGTCACATCTAAATTCCAAGACGAACCAGCGATGGTATTTGGAGATGTATCAGGAAAGCAACTTTGTAATTCACGCTGTAGTTCAGAATACCTTAATCCTTTTAGGCTATTTTTAATTAATTCAACCGCTTTATTCCTTATTAATTCTCTTTTAGATGGCATTTGAATACCTCCTTTGATTTTGCGATTTCATATAACGTTGAGTGTATGAGTAGTGGCGGTTTGCGCGTTACTTCGCTATCAACCCGAGATGAAGTTAATGCGAGCTACAAACCTTTATATTTAGTGCTTTTCCCGCCATTACTTATACACAGTGTTATCTGCTTTTTGATATGTTATTATCTACAAACAAAAGTTTTCACAAGTATTTCTCCAATTTGATGGCTTTAGCTTTTGTCGTTATGCTCCACAGTTATGACTACATTTCCTTTTTTGTGTCCTTTGTCCACGTACCTATGAGCCTCAACAATCTGTTCCAAAGGATAGCGTCTATCAATGACCGATTTTAGCTGCCCCGACTCAATAAGTTCTTTGAGGAAGATTAGATCTTCAGTCTTTAACTTTACGTTGTTTGATGAAGCAAGAACGTTAAGATAGATTCCATTCTTCTTTAGAGATTTTTTACCTCGTGAAGAAGCAATCTTGCCTACTGCATCAAAAATAACGTCATAAGTCTCATCGCTTTGGGTAAAATCGGCTGCAGTGTAATCAATTACCTTATCGGCTCCCAGAGATTTCACCATTTCT
>JAGMCF010000208.1 GCA_023129415.1 Candidatus Cloacimonadota bacterium | reverse complement strand
TGTGCAGGAACAGTTAACTTCAACACTTTATCTCCTTCCCGTTTTTGCAATCTAATATGACTACCACGCTGGCGGACAACAGTCCACCCATCTCTTTGCAAAGCATAAATAATTTTATAGTAAGGTAAGCTTGGCACTTTGTTCACAAAACTAACTCCCGTACCAGTATTTTTTCTTTTACAATCCAATCGTCCTCTACTGGTTCAAGATAAAGTTCTATTGCTTCACGGATGTTTGTCAGCGCTTCTTTCAATGTATTCCCTTCACTGATACAACCAGGGAGAGAAGGAACATAAACAGTGTATCCTCCCTCCGAACTGGGCTCAAGTATTACTTTTAGTTTCATTTTATTCTTTCCTTTATTTTTATTAAACCAGAATAAATATAAAAATTTCTCATATAGTTTTAATCTTTAAGAGGAACTGCAATAACAATTGGCACTACTTCTGTCTTTGTTTTGCCAGTATTTCTATCAATTACTTCAAGATGACAAATGTATAATCCAGGGGGTAAAGTATTCCATGATTCATCCTTACCATCCCATTCAAACGATTCAGAGCCATTGGAGAGTTTGTTGAAGAAGGTGTAAACCAGTTTACCTTCACTATTATAAAGACGGAGAATTATTTTGTCGTCTTTACGAGAATGGACTTGAATCTCAAATTTTTCATTTAATGCTGGACAGAATGTTCGAGGTGGAACTTTGAGAATTGCTTTAAGAGAGGCAACTTCGTATTCATACTGATATAGTTCTTGCGGAGCATTTTCAGGAAAGTATGAAACTGAATCGGAGGTATCAGATGCAGTAATGTAGAAATAGACGATAGTTCCTTCAGACTGTCCGGGGATTTCGGCTGTATATGAATATTGGGTGCTGTCTATGAAATTCATACAAGTAGATTTAAAATCATTACCTTTAATTGTATTCCAGAAAAGTTCAACGGAGTTACAGCTATCTTGAGAAGTGAATGTTATATTGGCTGGCTCATTTGCTGGAACTGGCTCTGTGGGAAATTCAACATTTCCTTGAGTTGCTCCTCCATGGGAACCCAAATATTCAAATGTATCCTGAGGATGGACAATCCATTCTGAATCATTTTCATTGATTCCTGCTGAAGTTGCCCAGTCAGTATTGCCATTTGTTACGGAATTTTTTCTTATAAGAGTATGGTTTAAAGTAGCGTCTCCAACTCCAGCGATTTCCCATCCACAATCATCGCCAGGATTTTCATTGGGTATACCGATAACATCTATGAGGATCCAGGTTGAACCGCCATCTGTAGTTTTTTCCAAACCTCTTGCATCATTTCCATTGAAACTTACAACATATCCACCTTCATTGTAAGCAAGTATATCATCAGCGACATTTAATATTGCCTGGGTTGCACCTTCATTAGCAATAACCCACACATCTCCATTTTCTAAATTTGAGCCAACTGGGAAGGAGTAATATGTTGAATTCCATCCTCCACCATTATAGGAACCAACTACTCGGTAGCTTGAAAAATCAATTGTTATACCAGTGCCATTGTATATTTCTATAGCTTTGTTATTACTGCTTCCTTCTATATATTCAGAAAAGAACAAATCATTTCCAACACCAGGCTGATAACCAGTAAAATCAATTGTACTGCCTAGAACGATAGGATTTCCTGCTAAGTCTTTCACATTATTTACTGTAATTGTATATGTTTTACCTTCAGTCTGTTCTGATGTTGTTAGGGTTATGGTTTTCCCATCTGTTTGAAGTTCAGCAGATGAAACTGTTAATTCGCTTATGCTGTAATTGCTTATAACTTCAGCAGTTTCAGGAGAGACTTTTTCGCTGAAGACTAAATTAACAGTTGTAGAAGAGGTAGCGTTTGCACTTACTAATGTCGGAGGAATAGTATCTTCAACGCTTGTATCATGTGAACCCAGATATTCAAAAGTATCTTGAGGATAAACAATCCACTCAGAATTATCTTCATTTGTTCCTGCAGAAGAAGACCAGTCAGTATTCCCACTGGTTACAGTAGATTTTCTTACAAGAGTATGTTCTTTAGTTGCATTTGTAACTCCAGCAACTGCCCATCCCTGACCATCACCTGGATCTTCGGTCGGTATTCCAATTACATCAATTAAAGTCCATGTTTGCCCACCATCAGAAGTTTTTTCCAACCCTCTGGCATCATTTCCATTGAAACTTACAACATAACCACCTTCATTGTAAGCCAAAATATCATTAGCCACATCTAAGATTGTTTGGGCCGCATCTTCATTAGCGATAACCCACACATCACCATTTGGCAAATTTGTCTCTTCAGGGAATGAATAATAAGTTGATTGCCATCCACTACCATTGTAAGAACCCACTATACGATAATTTGAAAGATCAATAGTTGCACCAGTTCCATTGTATATTTCTAAAGCTTTATTATTGCTAGAACCCTCAATATATTCAGAAAAGAATAGATCATTTTCTTCACCACCAGATTGGTAACCTGTAAAGTTTATTGTGCTGTTTGGAACAATTTGATTTCCAGCTAAATCCTCAATGTTATTGACTGTAATTGTATAGGTTTCACCTTCTGTCTGTTCTAAAGTTGTCAATCCTACAGTTATGCTATCTACTTGAAGATTAGCAGATGAGACTGTTAACCCGTTAATACTGTAGTTACTTATAACTTCAGCCGTTTCCTGTGAGATTTTTTCACTAAAAACTAAATTAATAGTTGTAGAGGAAGTAGCGTTTGCACTGACCAAAGTTGGTGGGGTTGTATCTTCTCCACCTCCAGTAAATGTGTGTGAGCCAAGATAATCAAAGGTATCTTTATCGTAAACAATCCATTCTGAATTATCGGCATTAGTTCCTGCTGAGGAGTTCCAATCAGTATCTGGATTCCCAATACTGGCTTTTCGTACGAGTGTATGATCTTTCGTAGCTTCTAGGACTCCAGCTACATCCCAACCATATTCTGGAGCTTCACCTTCTTCGCCAATAGTATCAATAAGATAAAATGTTCCTGTGCCGTCATCTTTTGCTAATCCTTGCGCATCATTACCATTGTGGTATAGGGTAACTACTAAGTCGGCAACGGCTAACATAGCTGGATTAGCACTTGGATGGCAAACAACAAAAACCTCGCCATCAGCGAGTATTCCCGAAATATCAACAGTATATTCTGGCCAATTCCCACCATTTCCAATTTGCCATAACTGATAGTTTGAAAGGTCTATATCCATTCCAGTTCCATTAAAAATCTCTAAAGCCTTATTGTAACTACTTCCTTCAATATATTCTGAGAAAAATAAGTCGGTTGTTTGTCCAAATAATAATGTATTAATAAACAAAATTGTAAAAATAAAAAGGAGTATCTTACTTAATTTTTTCATTATCTCTCCTTGCAGAGACTTTTCTGACCTTTGCCGACTTTTCTACAAAAGTATAATAAATTATTAAAACAATCACGCCTATAACAATGCAGGAGTCTGCAATGTTAAAAATATACCATCTTTCAATAATGAAATCTGGAAAATCAAAATCAAGGAAATCTGTGACAGTTCCAAACGCAATTCTATCAATAAGGTTACCTACTGCTCCACTTAAAATAAGTGTGAATCCAAAGTTTGCTAATGTATGGGAATTCTTTTGGAATAGATATATCAGTATACAAATTGCAATAATTGATATTAATATGAATAATATTTGATTAAGAATTCCTGAGCCAAAAGAGATGCCAAACACTGCACCAGGATTCTGTGTATGAGTTATACGAAAGAAATTACCAATTATATTATAACTATTTTTTATATTATTAGAAAAAACTTTTCTTATTATTATTTTTGAAAACTGATCTAAAGAAAGAAAAAGTAAGAAAAGAAACAAGTATTTTTTTAAATTAATAATTTTTTCTGTTGTTATTATTAATCCTTTCTTCATTTCGTTTGCATTCTATACAGAATTCTGTAAAAGGAATAACTTTTAAACGATCTTCTTGAATCTCTTTCCCACAGAATCTACAGATTCCATAAGTATTATCATAAATTCGTTTCAAAGCTTGGTCCAATTTTTTAAGATTTCTTACTTCTCTTTCTAACATATAGGTTTCTTTTTCTCTTTCATTAGAATCAGTTCCAAGGTCTGCTAAATGGGTAGCATATGCTGATATATTACCAACAGAATCCCTTATGGCTTTGCTCCATCTTCTATCAATTCCCTCAATGATTTTAACTACCTTTTCTCTTTCTGAAAGAAGTATTTTCTTGTAAAATTCAATCTTTTCATTATTCATAATTTATATGCTCCTTTGATTTATAATTGTTGTAGGAAATTTTCTAATAATATTTTCAACATATCTTGTGAACTTTTAGCTATTTTTTCAATCTCATTTTGTAAATGTTTATCAGTGTGAAATAGATTGGTTAAATTAGTAATAATTGAAATAGCCAATATCTTCATTTGAAGATAAATTCCGACAATAACTTCGTGAACTGTGGACAAACCAACCATATCAGCTCCGATGATTTTTAACATTTTACACTCAGCAGAGGTTTCCAGATTTGGTCCAATAAGACCTGCATATACTCCGGTTTTTGCTGGAATATCGTTATCCAGAGCAATATTTTTTGCGATTTCTACAAATTGCTTATGATAAGGATCGTGCATACTTGGAAATCGGGGTCCTAAGTTGATATCATTTTCTCCAATCAGAGGATTCTTACCTGTTAGGTTAATATGATCAGTAATTATTACAAGGTCCCCTATTTGTATATCCTTATTTAATGAGCCTGCTGCATTTGTGATTATTAAATTTTGGACTCCAATTTTTTTTAGAGTAAAGATTGGATAGGTAACTTCTAATGGAGAATAACCTTCATAGCAATGGAGTCTACCCTGCATAATCATAATTTGTTTACCAGCCATTTTTCCAAAAATCAGTTGTCCTTTATGAGAGGGTGCTGTTGAAGTTTGAAAATGTGGAATCTTATCGTATGGGATTACCAATTCTTCATTAATAGCGGAGGCTATTTCATTTAATCCTGTACCTAAAATAATAGCTGTATCAACAGTTTTTGGATATTGCTTTTTTATGAAATCAACAGTTTCTGGCAAATGCTTAAGAATCTTTTTCATCTTTATGTTTTTTTTCTTCTTTTGTTTCTATGTTAGATTTTTTCTCAGGTTCTGGAGGTTCCTGTTCAATATTTTTTTCTAAAATTTCAAGCATAGAATTTAATCGAGCTTTTAAATTAATACAGAATTGCATTTTCCTTTCTTTAAGATTTATAAAATCATGTTCTAAAATACTAAGGTAATCCTTTGCTTTTTTAACTTTCTCTCGGGAGCTGATTTCTGCATCTTTTAAAATATTTTCTGCTTCATTTTTCGCATTATTTATAGTTTCATCTTTTAATTTTTCTGCAAGAATTAGAGTTCGCCGTAAAAGGTCTTTTTGTTCATCTAAATTGTCTAATTCTTTGTCTTTTTCTTGGATTTGTTTTTCCAAATTTTTAATTTCAGATATTAAGCCTTCTACCTGGTTGGCAACTTCTTCCAAAAAGGAATCAACTTCACTCTTTTTATAACCGCTGATGGATTTTGAAAATTCCATTCCCTTAATTTCAGATGAAGTGATTTTTATATCCATTTTACCTCAAATTTTTTATTATAGCATTTAAAATTTGTGTGCGTATTAATTCAATGATTAGAATTACAATGATTGGAGATATATCAATTCTTCTGGTTGGTATTAGTCTTCTTATTGGAGAAAGGATTGGTTCAGTAACAATAATTATGAAATGGATTAATGGGTTTGAATAGTTTGGTGAAAACCATGATATAATAGCACGGATTATAATTATAAATACATAAATTCTTAATAGCCAGTCAATTAGATACAATAGAGACATATTTCTATTTCCATTTAGATTGAATTATGAATATTGAATGCAGAATTCTGAATGAAGAATTTGGGAAAAGGTATTTTATTGGAAAATTCATAATTATTATTTACTGGCTAATTATTTTGTCTGGAGAATAGTGCTTTTTATTCTCTTGGGCTGTATTAATACTGGTGACAAAAATTGAAATTAGTTCATTA
>JAGMCF010000207.1 GCA_023129415.1 Candidatus Cloacimonadota bacterium | reverse complement strand
AGCAACCACTTTTTTCTATTACACCAAAAACTCAAAAATTTTATAAAAGATAATTTCCTATGGGACAAAATTGCCAAACAAACTCTTGAGATGTATAAAAATGTGATTAATGAGAGATAATAACATTATAGAAAAAAAACTTATTAAAATAGAAGAAAATGCGAAATAATTTATATAGAAAAAAATCCAATAACAAAAAAAAGATTGCTATAGTTGTTGGCACAAGACCAGAGGTTATAAAAATATTTCCAATTATAAAACTAATTGAAACAGAATATAGTAACTCTTTTGAATATAAATTAATTGCCACCGGTCAGCATAATACAATGCTTAAGCAGGCACTAAATTTTTTTAAATTACAACCTGATTATAATCTGAGTTTAATGAAGGAGAATCAGAGGTTATCAGATTTGACTTCATCAGCTTTATTATCTATTGGGAAGTTACTTAAGAAAGAAAATCCAGACATAGTTTTAGTTCAAGGTGATACGACTACTGCTTTATGTGGAGCATTATCTGCTTTTTATCATAAAATCTCAATTGGTCATATAGAGGCAGGTTTGCGAACCTATGATAAATATCAACCTTTTCCAGAAGAAATAAACAGACATCTCGTTGATGTAATGGCGGATTTCTGTTTTGCCCCAACTGAAAATAATAAAGAAAATTTGCTAAGAGAGGGAATTAATCCAGATAAAATATTTGTTACAGGGAATACCGTGATAGATACTTTATTATTGATAAAGGAACAATACAAAAATAAGATGGGTGAGCAATTATCTAAATTTAATATAAAAAATAATGAAAAAATCATTTTAGTTACTGCTCATCGTCGAGAAAATTTTGGTGAAAACATAAAGAATATTTGTAAAGCTTTACTTTTGATTTCTAAGAAATTTATAAAATATAAAATTGTATATCCAGTTCATAAGAATCCAAATATTAGAAATGTTGTTACCGATATGTTATCAGGTAAAGACAATATAATATTGTTACCTCCACTACAATATTTTGAGTTCATCACACTACTTGCAAATAGTTATTTAATTATAACTGATTCAGGAGGAGTACAAGAGGAAGCACCTGTATTTGGTATTCCTGTACTTATAGTTCGCGAAAAGAGTGAACGAACTGAAGGAATTAAAGCTGGTGGCTTGAAATTAGTTGGTGTTCTTACTCAAAATATATTTGAAAATGTAAGAGAATTGATTGAGGATAAGAAGGCATATAATTTTATGTCTAAAGCCCAAAATCCCTATGGTGATGGTAGAGCTGCTCAGAAAATTTTGAATATCTTAAGAAAAAAATTATTATGAATTTGATTTTATTTCGAGTTATTCTATGAACGATAATTTGAAGAAGATTTTATTCTTTGCTTATTTTTTCCCACCCTTAGGTGGACCAGGAATTCAGAGACCCTGTAAAATGATTCATTATTTGAAAGAAAAAGGATGGGTTTGTGATGTAATATCTGTAAAAAATGTTTTATTCCATTCGTATGATGATGAAATGACTTCTGAATGTGAAGCTAGACATATTTATCGTACAAATTCTGCTGACCTAATGTCTCTTTTCAAAAGAGTAAGCAAAAACAATGATAATAAAATTAAAAAAATTTATTTTAATACACCTGAGAAAATAAAAAAAATTATAAGAAACATTTTTCCTATTGACGATAAAATTGGGTGGTTGCCTTTCGCTTACTTTCAAGCTCTTCAAGTATCCCGAAGGCACAAATTTTATACTGTAATGGCAACAATGGGTCCATATACATCTGGGATTGTGGCTTATCTGATAAATAAAAAGATAGGAGTCCCACTTGTAATTGATTATCGAGATCCCTGGACTTTGCACCCATACCTTAAATTCCCAACAGTATTTCATAAGCAAATTTCAGAATTCTGGGAGAAAAAAATATTAATAGAAGCTATAGTAGTAACAACATCCAG
Organism: Candidatus Cloacimonadota bacterium; assembly: GCA_023129415.1. Classification (GTDB taxonomy): domain Bacteria; phylum Cloacimonadota; class Cloacimonadia; order JGIOTU-2; family JGIOTU-2; genus JAGMCF01. The sequence goes on along the minus strand of JAGMCF010000207.1, from coordinate 22,004 downwards.
TAAAACAATGAAAAAAGATCTCATATCAAAATATGGGAACAACTTAATTGATAAGATTCATGTAATGTATAATGGTTGGGATGAGGAAGATTTTAAAAATCTAAAAGTTAAGAAAAAAAAAGATAAAATTTGTTTTTATTATATTGGTAATTTATATGGGAATCAAACAGTTAAGTATTTTGTAAAAGCATTAGAAGAATTAAATGATGAAAATTATCTCCCCAAAGATATTGAGATTACTTTTGTTGGGAATTATTATATAGAAACTATTCGAGCATTAAAAAATTTAAAAATTATTGATATGGTTAAAGTAATACAACAGGTTTCCCACAGAAAAGCCATTGAATTTATGCTTAAATCAGATGTGTTGTTATTGTTTATTAGTTCATCAAAAGGAAAAGGAGTGGTTGCAGGAAAGATATTTGAATATCTTCGAGCTAAGAAAGAAATTTTAGCAATGATACCTACCGATGGTGAAACTGCTGAAATTCTTCGAGCATATAATCATAATTTTATATGTGCAATGGAAGATGTAAATGGAATAAAAAAGAATTTCCTTTCACTTTATGAGAATATAAAAATTGGGAAAATCCAGGAGAGAAGAGTAAACAATGAATTTTCCCGCAAACACCAAACTTTTATGTTCGAGAAATTTTTATCAAAAAGACTTAATGAAAAAGAAATTAAATAGCCATTCAAAAATAAAACTTCTTCATATTCAACTTTTGCCAATTTTATCCGGTGTTCAGCGTGTTACTCTTAATATATTAGAAAGTTTGGATCCAAAACAATATGAAATGTGGCTTGTTTGTGCTCATGATACAACTGGACGAGAGAAGTCATTAATCACCGAAGTGAAAAAAATTGGAGTTAATGTAAAAATACTACAGTCACTAAAGAGAGAAATTGGATTATACGATTTCCGAGCTTTCTTAGAAATTTATAAATTTTGCAGAAAAAAGCAATTTGATATAATTCATACTCATTCTTCAAAAACTGGATTTCTTGGTAGAATAGCTGGCAAATTATCAGGTTGCAGAAATGTTATTCATACAGTTCATGGTGTACCTTTTCATAGATATGTACAACTATTATGGAGAATCTTTTATTATATATTAGAGATTATTGCTAGTGTGTTTTGTAATAAGTTGGTTATTGTAAATAAATTTTATAAAAAATATTTCTGGTATCTTCCTTCTCGTAAATTACTAACAATTCACAATGGAGTAGATTTTAAAAGGTTTAAGCCCAAAAGAGAAAGTAATGAGGAAAAAATAAAAATCATTTTTGTAGGAAGACTTGATAAACAAAAATCTCCGATGACTTTTGTAGAAGCTATTAAGATTTTACTTGAGATAGAGAAAAATATTGTAGTTAATATTGTGGGAGATGGTGAATTATATTTCAATATTAAAAATTATATTATTGTAAATCACCTAGAAAATAATATAATATTATTAGGCTGGCGTGAGGATGTACCCGAGCTTTTGGCAGAACATGACATTTTTTGTGCAACTTCAATTTATGAACCTTTCGGACTTGTTTTTTGCGAAGCTGGTTTTGTTGGTTTACCAGTAGTTGCTACTAATGTAGATGGAGTACCTGAAGTTGTTATCAATCGCAAAACAGGATTGCTTGTTCCGCCAGAACAACCCAAACTAACTGCTAACGCTATTTATTGGCTTTTACATAATAAAGAGGAAGCTAAACTTATGGGAAAGAATGCAAATAAATGGATATCTGATAACTTTAGTTCAGAAAAAATGGTAAATTCCTATAAAAAAGTTTATGAAAGTGAATTTTAATTTGACCAAATGTATAAACATTTTAAAAATAAATATTTTAAATATATACTAATGCCATATTTATAGATTCTTTTGGACAAAGCTATGATATATTTTGGAATTGCCTTATTTTCATTTTTAGTAACTATGTTAATAGTTCCATTGAACTGTAAATTATCAAATAAATTGGGCATAATTGATTTTCCAAGGGAGAGAAGTATTCATAAGATTGCTACACCAAAAAGTGGGGGGTGTTCACTTATAGTTGGGTTAATTATTACCCATTTATTTTTACTTGTATTAGGATTACAAGAATTTAATAGACTCTTTGTTGGATTAATTTGTGGAGGATTTTTAATTTTTGTTTTAGGGTTTCTGGATGATATCTTTGATTTGCAAGCATGGCAGAAAATTATTATTGAGATAATTATTATTTTATTTATGACCATTTTTGGTTTCAAGATGGAGTTAATTACTAATCCTTTTGGTCCATCTATAAATGTTGGAATATTATCTATTCCCCTTACAATAATTTGGTTCTTGCTTATAATCAATTCAATTAATTTGATAGATGGTCTTGATGGTTTAGCCACAGGTTTAGTTGCAATTGTTATTTTAATATTAGGTTTAGCAGGTCTTATTTGTTCAAATACATTTGTTGCATATTTTGCTTTTGGATTATTTGGAAGCTGTCTGGCTTTTCTTAAATATAATTTTTATCCAGCTAAGATATTTTTAGGGGATGCAGGTAGTTTATATTTAGGATTTAATATTGCTGCGTTATCAGTTGCAGGTAATATTCAATTTAAAGGAACAACTGCAATGACAATGTTGATTCCCATAATTGTTTTATCTCTCCCATTGATTGATACATTTTTGTCAATCATTCGCAGATTGAAAACACCAAATAGTTTATTTCAAGCAGACAAAAATCATTTGCATCATAAAATGTTAGAATTAGGTCTACCATACAAAACTGTGGTTTTCACAGGATATTTTTTAACAGTTCTGTTTGGGATAATCTCCATGGGATTTCTATTAGTTGATAAGCGAATATTATTTAGCCTTTTAATTATTATTGGAATAATTATTTTTATCATATTTTACAATATTATTAGAAAAGAGTTTTTCAAATGAAAAAAATATTTGTAATCATATTATTTATTTATTGTTCGGGAGTTTTATATAGTTATCAAGCAGAGGATATATATCTTTCAAACTGGAAGACATATACTAATACAACATATATTCATCAGTTTTTCTGTAAAGGTGATTCTATTATTGCAGCAACCTGGGGTGGAGTTAGTATATTTAATAAACAGGATTCAATATTTTCTACCTTAGTAAAAAGTGATGGATTAAGTAAAAATGAATTGCGATCTGTACATCATATTAAAGAGATTGATGAATTATGGTTTGGCACTTATTTAGAAGGAATCTCCCGTTATAAGGATGGAAAATTTCTTAAACCATATCAAGAAAATCAAGGAATTGAAGGTGACTTCATAAATGATATTGATGATAATGATGAGTTCATTTTTGTTGGAACAGAAAAAGGTTTAGTTATGTTTGAAATTAAGGAAGATGATGAAATTGATTTTAAAAAGACTTTTATTGCTCCAAGATGGTTATCTGATGATAATGTTAACTGTATAACTTTTGATAACGCAAATAGAATCTGGGTGGGCACAAATCAGGGAATTGACTATGCAATAATAAATTATGATTCAATGTTGGTAGTTACTGATTGGTGGCATCATATTAATGATGATACAGCAGGTTATCCATTTACAGAAGAAAAAATAACATGTATTGATTATTTTGATAATAAAATATATTTTGGAACTGAAGATGGCTTTGCAATAATTTCTGAAATAGATTCAGATTCACTTGAATTTCAAGCGGTTACACAAAATTTGCCAACTAGAGAAATTTCTTCAATTTTAGCTACTGATTCAACTATCTGGGTTGCTTTTGGTAAATGGAACGAAACAAATCAAAAGTATGATGACGCAAAAGGAGTTGGGAGATATAATTGTTTAAATTCTGAGTGGAAATTTTGGGATGAGGATGATTCACTGTTTAATCAAATTTCTGATATACAGGTTGATAATAATAGTAATGTTTGGATTAGTGCCTGGCAAGAAGGATTATATTGCATTAACAGTAATGATGTATGGGAACAATATAAGCAGCATAATTGTATTAATAGCAATGTTATAACAGTAATGATGATTGATAGTAACCAGAATTTATGGTGTGCTTTTGGAGAGATGTATTCTCCTCCCAAAGGAGTTAAAGGATTATCAAAATTTGATGGTAAAAAATGGACTAACTTTCGTAAAAGCCCTTTAGGCATAGGTAATGACAATGTTTACTCTATGTGTGAAGACCTTAATGGGAATAAGTGGTTTGGTCATTGGGGTGGGAGTTATAATATATCAGTTCTTGATAGTGGAGAAACCGAGTGGATTCAATATAAAATGAGTGAAACTGACTGGATAATAAGCACATCAATTTCAATTTTAGAATGTGATGAATATAATAATATATGGATTGGGGAATATGCTGCGACTCCAGGAGGAGTAATTATTTTAGAACCAGATTGGAATTATCGTCAATTTACACTACCAATTCTAGCTGACAATAACACTCAAGCAGATATGTGGGCAATGCTTCTAACTGAAGATAGAGTCTGGTTTGGTTGTAGATATAATGGAATACAATATTGGAATGGACCAGGATTTCCGCAAAACCCACCTAGTGACTACTGGCATCAATTTGCTGGCTCTAAAGGGATAAGTTGTTTTGATTTTGATATCCAAACAACTGATTATGGTGACTATATTTTTGCAGGTTGTGATGACGGCCTTTATATGTATGATGAATATTGGGATGAATGGTATAAATATGCTAATGGGCTTATTGAAAGTGTAAAACAGTATTTTTGGAATGGTATTGAATGGCAAAATTGGATATATTATTGGTATGATGAACAAGGAAATCCAGAACCAAGATTGGGTTCTGGAAAAATCAGCCAGGTTAATGCTATCTTTGTAGACCCTCATGGAAGAAAATGGATTGCAACGAATGGCGGTGGTATCTCGGTTCTTGATGTGGATAATTATTATTTTACTAACTTCACTACTGCGAATAGTGATTTATGTAGTGATGTTGTTCTATCTTTTGCGTATAATTCCTATTCAGGCGAACTATTTGTTGGTACTACCGAAGGACTTTGTAGTTTTAATATCGGTGCAAGTAAAAAGGATGAATCCCTTTCTAAAATTGTAAAAAGAGTTTCTGTATTTCCTAATCCATTTATATCTTCAGAACATAATAACATTTATTTTGAAGCATACCCTGATAAAAAGTTACCACATGGTAAAAATCTATTATATATTTATAACTTAGCAGGTGAATTAGTAACAATATTAAATGAATCTGATCAATATAGATTTTGCTGGGATGGGAAAAATAAGGCAAACAAAGATATTGCCAGCGGAATTTATTTTTATGTGCTTTCCTCTGAGTTTGATGATGTGCATATCACTGGAAAATTCGCAGTAATAAGATAGTAAATTGGTAAATTGGTAAATTAGTAAATTGGTGAATTGGTGAATTGGTGAATTGGTGAATTGGTGAATTGGTTGAATTGGTTGAATTGGTTGAATTAGTAAATTGGAGTGCTGAAATCCCGATATATCGGGAATTTATCGGGAGACGAACTTTCAGCATATCAACTATCAGTGAAAAGTTCGTTCTCACGATAAATCGTGAGTCCTTGTTTTCACATTCCAACAAAGTCTAATTTTCTGAATCTTGATAAACTGATTCAACTGATTCAACTGATTCAACTGATTCAACTGATTTCCGCCAAAGGCGGATCCGCCTTCGGCGGACAACCGATTCAACTCTTTTAGGAGACTTTTTGACTTTTAATCTTCAAAATAATATTCAATATGTCAAAGGTGTGGGACCAAAACGAGCGAAATTATTACATCATTTAGGAATAAATACAGTTAGAGATATTCTGTTTTACTTCCCAAGAGATTATATTAGTAAGATAACTAATAAACGAATTGTTGACCTTAAAATAAATGATATTGCAAGCATAAAAGCAAAGATTGTTTCATTTGGTTATGTATCTCATAAGTATATGAGAACCAGATTTCAGTTAATTATATCAGATGGTTCAGGATATCTTACCTGTATCTGGTTTAAAACAACCCCTTGGTTAGAGAAGCAATTTGAAATTGGGAAAGAGGTAATAATACAAGGCAGATTGAAGTATTATTATAATACACTTAGTATACTTCATCCAGATTTTGAATTTGTTGGTTCAAAAGCAAAAGGAAGTTTTTGGGCTGGTCAGAACTATCTTCCGGTATACCCACTTACTGAAGGTCTAACTAATAAGATTTTCAGAAAAATTATACTTAATATCTTTAAGAGTGGATTTAATGTATTAGAAACATTACCAGAATATATTCTAAAAAATCAAAACCTTATGCCAATAAAATATGCACTCAGGAAGATTCATATACCAAACATACAAGATGATATTTCATTATCCAGAAAAAGATTTATATTTGAGGAGTTATTTTACCTTCAATTGATGCTTGCAAGGAGGAAAACACATTGGTCAAAAGCTGCAGGTATTTCAATGCAAATTAGAAAAACTTATACAACCCAACTAAAAAACAAGTTACCTTTTAATCTTACATCTGCTCAGAAAAGGGTTTTGAATGAGATTGTGAAAGATATGAAATCTCCATATCAAATGAATCGTCTTTTACAAGGAGATGTTGGTTCAGGAAAGACCATCATTGTCCTTTTTGCTATGTTATTAGCAATTGAAAATGGTTTTCAAGCAGCTATTATGGCGCCAACAGAAATTCTTGCTACACAGCATTATTTTGCTATTAAGGAGTTTCTCAAAGGAATTGATGTTAAGATCGGTTTGCTTCTTGGCGGAAATTATAAAGGGAAGAAAAAATTAAAAAATGATATATTAGAAGGAGAAATTGATATAGTAATTGGTACTCATTCTTTGATTCAAAAGGATGTGGTTTTTAGAAAACTTGGAATTGTTATCGTTGATGAGCAACATAGATTTGGTGTTATTCAAAGATTATCCTTATCTCAAAAAGCGCAAGTTCCTGATAAAATTGTTATGAGTGCAACTCCCATTCCTCGATCCTTAGCATTAACAGTTTATGGAGATTTAGATATTAGTATAATAGATGAACTACCGCCAAATCGTAAGGAAATTTATACAAGTTGGATTAGTAGAGAAAAAAAACCACAGGTTTACGATTTTATTAATAAAGAAGTTTTAAAAGGAAGACAAGTATATATTGTTTGTCCTTTAATTGAAGAGTCAGAAAAATCATATCTTCATGATGCCACAAATACTTATGAAAAATTGAAGACTGGTGCATTTAATAATCTTAGATTAGCTCTATTGCATGGGAGAATGTCCAATCAAGAGAAAGATGAAATAATGCATGATTTTAAAAATGGTAAAATTGATGTGTTAGTTTCAACAACTGTGATTGAGGTGGGGATTGATGTTCCCAATGCAACAATTATGATGATTGAACATGCAGAACGATTTGGTCTTTCACAATTGCATCAGCTAAGAGGAAGAGTTGGTAGGGGAGCTATTAAATCATATTGTATTTTAGTTGCTTATGGGTCTATTAGTGAAGAAGCGTTTTTACGGCTTAATACAATGAAGGAGACAAATGATGGATTTAAGATTTCTGAGATAGATCTTGAAATTCGAGGACCTGGTGAATTTTTTGGAACTGAACAGTCAGGGATACCAAGATTTAGAATTGCCAATATTGTTCGTGATAGGCAAGTCTTAGAAACTGCTCGTAAGATTGCTTTTAATGTTATATCTGAAGATTATGATTTAGAATTTGAAAAACATAAATCAGTAAAAGAGAAATACAACATAGGATTTTTTAAAAAGGAAAAGTTGTTTAGTTTTTAAAATCCTATATGTAGATTTAATCTGAAGTAAATTATAGCCAAAGATAATTTTTTCATTGCGTAAATGAATTTATATGTTATCAGAAAAAGAGTATTTAAAAAAAATGAAATAAAATTTGATAATTTATGAGTTCGCTATAAAAACCATTAAAATGGTTAAAGTGCATTATTTTCCTTAAACCCACAACTGAAGTTGTGGGCTACCTAACCCACCAACTATAGGCGAATTAGTGTCATAGAAGCCCACAGTTTTAACTGTAGGTAGAATTAATAAAAAAAGAATTTGAAGTTTGTATGATAAGAAAAAATTATAAAATCTTATTGATAATTATTATAATTAGTATATGCTTATATGGTTTTACTTTAGCTCCGCATGTTCTCTGGGGGGATGATGCTCAATTCCAAAGACTTGCCAATGGTTGGAATGTTGAAATGATTCCAAGAGGACATATATTATACTCATACCTCGTTAAAATTGTAAACATTATTCCTTACTTCAATATTGCTGTAAAAGTTAATTTCTTTTCTGCCTTTTTGGCATCCTTAACATTACCATTTCTATTTTTAATAATCCTGCTTTTAACGGAAGATAAATTCTCCAGTTTGTTAAGCACAATCATATTTGGTTTATCGCATACATTTTGGTTACATGCTGTAAGAGCTGAAGTTCATACTTTACAATTATTTCTTATTGCATTATCTTTGTATTTATTGCTACTGTGGTATAAGACAAACGGCAAAAACAGATTACTGTTTTTTTCTTTTTTCATAATAGGTATTAGTTTGGGTAATCATATTTTAAGTATCGGGCTTTTACCTGGAATGTTATTTTTAGCTTTTAAAAAGACTCCGAATCGTAGATTAATTATTTTTATTCTGCTTGGCCTAATCCCCGGTGTTTTAATACTATTTTTCTTTAAAAAATACTATATTAATATTTATAAAATTCTTTGGTGTATCTTTTCTGGGTTTCATTTCCCAATATTAAAGAATTTGCCTTTATTCTTACTTTTTCTTATTTACCAATTTTTGATTGCAACTTTTATTGGAATATTTGGAATAAAATTTCTTTATAGGCAAGACAAACTAATTTTTTACTTTTTTATGTTAGCCTTTTTAGGTAATATTCTTGAAATAGTTATTCTCCCCATTCATGATCAGTATGTAATGTTTCTTCCATCATTTCTCATATATTCAATTTTTATCGGAATAGGCTTTTTTAGTCTCTTTAAGAAAATAAAAATGAGTGTTTTTAAAAAAACAAGCTTCACTGTTATGATTTGTTTACTTCCAATAATTGTCTATTGGGGAACACCACATTTGTTAAAACATTTTAAAGTTAATGTAGTAAACATTCGAACCCTCCGTAACAGAGACAATTACACATTTTTCCTGTTTCCACCTAAAAATGGCTATTATGGAGCTTATGATTTTGCTAAGGAAACTTTAAATGCTTTACCAGAAAATGCTGTTCTTCTGGCTGATTTTACTATTTCTCAACCTTTATTATACTTTCAAAATGTTGAAAATTTTCGCAGAGATGTTGAAATAGATGATATTTGGTGGAAAAGCGGAAAACAAACACAATATTTACTTGAGAGAAGCAAAACTCATACGGTTTTTATTGCAGACAATAATAAATATTATAATATGGATGAATTTAGGAAATACTTCAATATTGTTCCTTATGGTTATATCTATAAACTAACAAGAATCTCGCAGGAATAAGAGGGAAAGTAAATTTATGAATTTAGTCTCTTCAAGATTTTTTTAAATTTACAAAAAAATATTGGATAATACTGAATTATCTTTACAAATAGGGAGGACTACAAAGATGAAACACTCATGTCAGCGAACTGACACAAAGGAGCATGAAAATTACATTAGTCCCCGCGTACGTGGGGATGAATTAATCATGTTTTTAATTTTTTTCTTTGTGCCTTTGTGTCCGTTCTCCGTAGCAGTAGGACTGCTACTGCGAAGGATGAACCTTTGTGGCGAAGGGATTTTCAGATGAAAACAATGATTCGTAAACTAATTAATTCAATTGGTTATGATATCAACAGAATACCCAAAGATGAAATTGACCTGTATTACAAATTATATGGAAAGGAAAACGTTAAGAACCGAAGATTTTACAATATAGGTACTGGAAGTTTCAGACACTCAGCTTGGACAAATGTTGATGATAAAAGTAATGAGCATAAAAATAGTAATGGGATTGAGTGGGATTTAATGTCACTTGCACCTATTCCTTTAGAAGACAATTGTGCAGAGATTGTATATTCCAGCCATAAAGTTGAACATATCACAGACCCTGCTGCACAGAATATCTTTAATGAATCTTATAGAATACTGAAAAAAGGAGGGATTTTTCGAGTTACTACACCTAATATTGACCTTTATTTTAGGGCATATAAGGAAAATGATAGATATTTTTTCTACTGGATTGATTATTGCAGTATCCCCAAAAACTACAAAAGGGTAAAACTAAACAAACCCCTCAATGAAGCTTCAATTCAGCAAATCTTCTTGGAAGAATTTGCAACCAGCGCTTCGACACTATATGAGGATGGAGCTCCTGAAAGAATAACTGATGATGAGCTTGATAGAGTGTTTCAAGAAATGGAATATGAAGATGCTTTAAATTATTGTATCTCAAAATGTTCCGTTACTGTGCAAAAAAGATATCCGGAACACCATATAAATTGGTGGAACAAAAATAAGATGTTTAGAATGCTTGGAATTGCTGGATTTGAGAATATTAATTTGTCAGGATACGGACAAAGTTTTTCTCCTGTGCTAAGAAATACCTGGAAGTTTGATAACACAAATCCAAAGATATCTCTATATGTGGAAGCAATAAAATAAATTTTTGTAGTTGGTTTCGAGCCGTCGTTCCCACAGGTGTATACTTATCAATTTTAACCAAACCCGAGTCGAGCTTTGCGAGCCCGACTCGAGGTTGTTTAAACTTTACCTTTGTGAAAGTTTGAAACTTTCTCAAAGATTGAATTCTATGAACCCGACTCGGGGGTTTTTAATCTGTCATAAAAATATGACAGAAAGCCCTTGCACTTAACCTGTCTATTCGCCGAGGCTGACCGATACTAATTTAACTAATTCCAAGTGAGGATCCTAAATGGGGGGTTAAGTTTTGGTTCAATATACATATAGCACACGACATTCCCACGTCTTGCTGTTGGGATCCACGAAGCTGAAAGAGTTGGATTTTGTCCTTTTTCATTTCCGCAAGCTATAATTTCTATTCGATCTTTGCCAAAATTCCATCCAAGATGATAGTATCCGTTATCATTAGTAAATTTACCATTTGCATCTAATCCTATCCATCTGCCAACAGTTCTCTGTGTCTCAGCTATATTTGCACCAAAACCTGGGTTACCATTACCTCCACCAGCCATACCAGCCGGTGTTTTATAAAAAGCTATTGCTTGTGCAGCAAAGGTCGCCAGGTCAGCCTTAAGTGCCTCCCTATTTGAACTTGATGATTGTTTACCAAACATAGTAATACCAACAGCTACTGCTACACCTACGATTATTATTGCTAAGACAATGAGTAATACCTGTTGTGTTCCCATTTTTCCTCCAATTTGTTATTTTTTTATTTACTACTCAAATAAAAAAAGGACGCAACTTCCAATTACGCCCTACTTTAAGGTATACCCATACCCAACAATCAAGACATAAGAAAGTGCGTCCCATAACGGACGCATCCTTCTTACTCATTCTGCTTATCTTAAACTAAGGGGAATTTTCTGAACAGAACAAATAAAAATTATGCGAAAATTAAATTCTTTATGTTAGCTAAGTCATTGTTTTTCCTTTTTTCTTAAATTTACAAAGAAGATAATAAAATTATCTTCTATCTTTTGCCAAAGGCAGATCCTTTGGATACACAATAATATATGCAATTTATGTGCCAAAATTATAAGCAACTTTCCTCTAAAAAATATTTTTCTGTCAATAATTATCTCAATTTTTTTAGTAGCCATATTTGGAAATTATGTAGAAGTCTATTATGACCTTGTTTTGAGATGAAGACTCCATTTTTTTTTGCAAATATAAGGAGCCGTCAGGGATTCATCCTTCGTCCCGATTTAATCGGGACTACGAAGAACGGACCATTCCCTGAAGGAAAATAATAATTTTTTAGTAATTTTCATTATTTTTAAGATGATATTTTGTCATATAATCATTACAAATCAGAGATATATGTCATAAAAACATGACAGGAGATTATTGTTTACATATGAAAATAACCTTCAAATAAACAATCCAACACTCCCGATTTACCCTGTGGAATAAAATAGAAAATTTCACATTAACAAATCCTTACGCAATTCATCGATGGTGTGAAAAACTTGCATCTTGCTTTTGTCTTCAGCAAACGCTTTCAGTGTAGTTTCATTTGGAATTTCAAGATTTTGCTGAATCTTTTCATCTTCTAGAATATAGCGAACTACTGCCAGTTGATCATTTTTGGGTAATGCACAAAATACCCGATAAAACGCTTCGGCAGTACTAATAGTCATAAATTGAAATTTTGCTGATTTTCCTATTGATTTGGACATATTTATACTCTCTCTTTATAAGATTACAGTCTAACATTTGAGTTCAGCTGCAAAAACCGCAGGTTTTTGTTGGCTGAAGCGGATTGTTAGAAAGTTTTTATTTTGCGATAGAAGTTGCGACATTTGGACTATCAGGATTTACGTCTAAAACTCTTTTCTTGGGCATTATTACCAAGTCCATATCTTCCATAGGGATAGCACCTAAAAGTATTTGGTCACCCATAACTAATGCACCAGCAAAACCAATTCGATTTTTAAACTTAATTTCTATAGGCCCTACATAAGGAACAAGTTTTCTTTCGCCGTCTGCCAATATCACCTCCTTTTTGTCTACTTCTTCTAATTTTAATTGTATTTGTATATGTTCAGTTATACAAAGATGAACAGCTCCTGAATCAACAAGAGCATCCATTTCTAAAGGTTTTACTTTTTTCGCCCTCGGATTTCTTAATATTATTTTTGCGTTTACAAGTCCCATTTTTTTCTCCTCTTATGTGCCAAATTTTTAAGTAACTTTTCGAAAATTTTTTTTTCTGTCAATAATTATTACAATTTTTTTAAGTAGCCATATTTGTAAATTATGTAAAAGTCTATTATGACCTTGTTTTGAGATGAAAACTTCATATTTTTTTTGCAAATATAAGGAGCTGTCAGGGATTCATCCTTCGTCCCGATTTAATCGGGACTACGAAGAACGGACCATTCCCTGACGGAGAATAAATATTTTTTAGTAATTTTCATATATTTTTAAGATGAAAATTTGTCATAAAAACATTACAAATTAGAAGGATATGTCATAAAAATATGACGGGATATTATTGTTTCATATGTAAATACTTTCTAACCACAAAGACACGAAGACACAAAGAAAAATAAACAAACTCATTCCCAAGCCCCAGCTTGGGAATGCTTACATGATATTTTTATACTCCTTTGCCTGCCCTGTTAAATTTCTTTCTATTTAATAGGGTGTCCCGATTCGTTTTCGGGACATGATTGTTTCATCTTAAATAAACAATCCCAGAAGCATTCTGTAATTGCTCATTTTAACTCAGGAAACTGCCAACAACTAAGATGCCAGTCGTGACCTTCCACAGCAAGGGCTGCCACATAGTTTGGGGCAGGTGTTAATGATACTAATGACCAGCGAGAGGCTTCTTTAGGATTGTCTTCAACTCTCAGCAGACGAGCCTGTTTCCCAGGTGTCAGCGAGACATCAAACTTATCCAAAGTATGGGCAAGACCATCGCCAATTGCTTTAATATACGCTTCTTTTCGTGTCCAGCATATATAAAATGCTTCTTGCTTTTGGCTTGTTGGAAGCTCAGAGAATATTGCATACTCGTTCGCTGAAAAAAATCGTGTGGCAATCTGATCAGTATCAATCAAAGATTGAATGTATTCAATATCAACACCAATTTCACTAACGCGTGTGAATGCATAAAGCGCGAGTTCATGCGAATGTGCCAAATTAAATTTTAAATTACCATCGCCAAATCTTTTTGTCAGATATGGCTTTCCATAAGAACTATAAGAAAAATCAAACTGATTTGGTTTAAAACCTAAATAGCGATTAAGGATTATTCTTAATATTCCATGACTTACTATGAATTGACTTTTATCCTTTTCAAAATAGAAATGTTTAGCTTTCAGGTGTTCGTCTTTTGAGAGTGTTTGTTCCAACCGCTGAATACATTCTGGTGATTGGTTTAGAGAAGCACACCAGAGATGAATTTCACCATTTGGCAATGTCAAATCTGCTGAAGGATGTTGCCACAAATTATTAATAGACATATTACTCGTCAATGTATGATTATCCACTATTTGCTCCTGCTTTACTCGGTTCAGCCCTCTGGGCTTTGTCAAGACAAACACTTAATTTTTTTGCCAGAACCTTGAGATTTGGTTCATTCCATATACTTTCATGATTGCCGGGAACCTTGTAAATCTCTATACCTCCGGTAGCCAGCTTTTCCCAACCCATCTGAGGTTCATAGTAAAATCCTGCGAACCGCTTATCGGACTGGTAGAGATATAATTTACCCGAGTAAACTTTTGGAACATAATCCCTTAGTGCTTGAAAGTTAGCTTCTCTGACAGAGCGAAACGCGTGAGGCAGAGGACGACCAATATCCAGATAAAATTTGTAGGCAATCTTCCATATCTTACTCTTCATCGCGTTTCTACTCTCTTCCATGAAATACAGAAACTTCTCTTTAGGACTCAATCGTGATAGATTGTTCAGATGTCGTCTAATTCTTTGTATTAACCGTATAAAGAATGGTTTGATACCGGATAATGGATAAACTGTACCGGGGACATAGGCTTCAAATAAAGCAAGCAGGTCTACCTTCTGACCCTGTGCTTGGAGCTGCTGTGCCATCTCAAAAGCTACAATGCCTCCAAAACAGTTACCTCCCAGAAAATAAGGACCTTCAGACTGTATGGTTCGTATTTCATTGATATAGTGTTCAGCCATCTTTTCAATACATGTATAAGGAACTTCTTCTCCATCTAATCCCTTTGGTCGTAGTCCATAAAATGGTTGTTCAGAACCCAAATAATGTGCAAAATCAGCAAAGCACAGCACATAACCAGCCGGTCCGGGAACACAGAAGAAAGGCTGTTTAGAGCCTTCAGTCTGAATGGGCACAAGTGATGACCAGGATGGAGACCATCCTTCCTCTCGTAGTACTTTGGAAAGCAGCTCAACTGTAGGTGCCTGAAAAAGTGTAATAAGAGGTAAATTCCTCCCGGTTGTTTTCTCTATTTGCGAGAATAAGCGAACTGCTAATAAAGAATGTCCACCCATATCAAAGAAGTTGTCCCTCACACCAATGTTCTTGATACATAGAACTTTTTCCCAAATTTTTGTTAATCGGAGTTCCAATTCATTTCTGGGAGCCACAAAGGTCTTTTCTAGTTCGTGTCTAACTTTATCAGGTTCAGGCAAAGCATGTCTATCTACTTTCCCATTAGGTGTTATAGGAAGGGAGTCAATTATTACAAAATTGGAAGGGACCATATAATCAGGTAATCTTTGTTTCAGGAAACAACGCAATTCACTGGAAATGGAAACTTGCTTCTTTTTTGAAACAACATAAGCCACTAAATACTTGTTTTCAGGTTGTTCATTTCGGGTTACAACTACTGTTTGTCGGACATCCGGGTGTTGCTTTAACATTGCCTCAATCTCCTCCAGTTCAACTCGGAAGCCTCGTATCTTGACCTGATAGTCAATCCGACCAAGGAATTCAATATTCCCATCTGGCATGTATCGTCCCAAATCCCCTGTCTTATAAAGCTTATCCCTGGATATTTTTGTAAATGGATTGATAATGAACCTCTCGTGTGTTAGCTCATTATTGTTAATATATCCTTTGGCTAAGTGTGGACTACGAAGATAAATTTCTCCCTTTTCACCAATCCCGGATAACTGCTTTGAATTATTTAGAATCAGTAATTGAACATCCTTCATACCCTTGCCCAGAGGGATAATATCGTTAATGCTTTCATTCACTCGAGACTCATCATGTGATATATCCAATTTGTTAGACACGACGAAATAGCCTACTGCTCTCTGTGTTTCAGTAGTTCCATATAAATTAACAACAGTAGTGTATGGAGCAAATTTTTGGATTCTTGAAACATCCCGCTTTGTTAACATATCTCCCAGGAAAAAGGCATAACGAAGAGAGATAAGAGTTGCTTTTGGGGTCGTTTCCGTAAGAATTTCTCCCATTGCTGGTGTTAGATGTACAATACTGATTTTCTTTTTCCTCATCCATTTCCCTAACCGACCAGGTTCTATATCCTCTGAATCAGGTACACATATTGTTGCACCAATTTGTAAAGGTGTAAAAATTTCTCTCTGCAAGGGATCGTAGGAAATTCCAGAAATTATACTAAACTTATCAGATTCATTGAGATTAAATGTCTGTCTAAGCCAGGGCAGGAAATGAGATATAGAACCATGTCTGCCCATAATCCCTTTTGGTTTTCCTGTTGAACCTGATGTAAACCCTATATAGGCAATATCATCAGGGGAAACTGTAATTTCCGGATCCTCAGTCGAATAGTTCAATAATAGACTATTTGTTGTGGGAGATGACCATTCGGGAAGCTTAAGACGACAGTAACAAGATAAATTAGATACAAATTTTTCGAGAATACCTGGAAGTGCTCCAGCTTCTTCAATCTGAATCCAAGCTTTAGGTTTTGCTATCTTAAGATAATCTATCAACCGTAAGCACGGATAAGAGGAATCCAGTATAAAGAAAGATGCACCTGCCTTTAGAACTCCAAGTATTGCCCAGATAAGAGAAGCACTCCTATGACCATAGATTGCAATAATATCCTGGCGTTTAATCCCTATCGAAATCAGGTAATTGGCAAGTTGGTTTGTAAGGGCATCAAGTTCTTTATAACTCCAGGTTTTGTTTGAATATTCAATTGCTGTACTATCCGGCATACATTTTGCCTGCTGCGAAAACAGTGTATGGATTGCTCCTTCCCATGTAGAGTCAAGCTCTTCAGAAGGATCTGGTAAGATAGCTTGAGCTGTAGGGGTTACCAGAGAAAAATGAGAGATTCTTTTATCTGGTTTCTCCACAATCTGTGATAGCAAATATCTATATTGTTCTAACATCTCAATCATACGATCCTTTCTAAAAAGCTCGGTATTGTAAACTAAATCAAGATGGATTCTATGATTTTTTTCATTAACATAAAGAGTTAAATCAAATTTAGAAAAAATTTCAGGCAAAGCAAGCTCTTCTATTGTCAGTCCAGGAAGCTTAATATGGATTTCTGGAAAATTAAGCATATTAAAAAATACTTGAAATAATGGAGTTCTGCTCAGGTCTCGCTCAGGCTGTAATTCCTCTAACAACTTCTCAAAGGGCAGGTCCTGGTGGGCATAAGCCCCCAGAGCCACTTCACGGATACGAGAAAGCAATTCCCGAAAACTTGGGTTACCTGAAAGATCAGTGCGAAACACCAATGTATTGATGAAGAAACCAATAAGTTCCTCTGTTTCAATACAATTGCGACCGGCAATTGGAGTACCCACAATAATGTCTTCCTGATCAGTATAGTGATATAACAATGTTTTGAAAGCAGATAGCAGAGTCATAAACAATGTGGCTCCTTCTTCATGACTCAATGTATTGAGCTTCTCTGTTAGATTCTGAGGGAACACCAAGGTTTGATGTTCACCACAGTGACTCTGAATCACTGGTCGTGGGTGGTCTGTTGGTAGTTGCAAAACAGGGAGATCGGCACTCAATTGTTGTTTCCAATAAGAAAGCTGAGACTCGATAACTTCATGCTGCAACCACTCTCTTTGCCAGATTGTAAAGTCTGCATACTGAATAGGTAGTTCAGACAATGGTGAGGGTTTTCCTTTTAAGAAGGCTTTATATAGAGCTGCAAATTCATGGAGAAAAAGGCTTAGAGACCATCCATCAAATACAATGTGGTGTATTGTCAGGAGGAGTATATAACTATCTTCAGCAAGGTGTAGAAGTTTGATACGAAACAATGGACCATTAACCAGATCAAAAGGTTGGGATCTCTCATCATTCATCAATCGCTGTGTTTCAGCCTTCTGTTCGATTTCAGTTAGTTCTCTAAGATTAACTGATTTCAGCTTCAATTCTACATCTGGAGAAATAACCTGAAAAGGTTGACCATCTACATCTTGAAAGGTCGTTCGCAAAATTTCATGGCGTCTTACAATTTCTTTCAAACTTCGCTCTAATACAGAAACATTGAGCAAACCATTTAGACGAAAGGCATAAAACATATTATTTACTGCACTGTAAGGTTCTAATTGAGCGAGGAACCAGAGCCTTTGCTGAGAAAAGGAAAGAGGAAGGTCTATAGCTCGTGATACAGGTAATATAGGCGGAATTTTAGAATGAGCAGCAAGATCAACCTTTCGCAATAATGTAAGGATTTCTGCTTTGTGTTCAGATAATTCAGATTGCAAAGCTGGTGTCAAAATTCCTTTAGGAGCATTACAGTGTAGCTGTTCACCTTTTACAAAAAGCTTTATATCCAAACTCCGAATGTAAGAAAGAAATTCAAGGGTGTTCATAATTTAATTTCCTCTCGTTCATCTACATTTGTAGTTGGAGAAGTTTGTAGAGGTTGTGATAGTTCAATAAGCATCTCAATTTGTTTTGCCAAGCCTGCTACTGTTGGAGCTTCAAACAAGTTTCTGAGAGGTATCTCTACTTGAAAAATATTTCTAATTCGTGAAACTACCTGAACTGCTAATAATGAGTGACCACCTAATTCAAAGAAGTTATCATGGACGCCGACTTTGTCAAGTTTAAGGATTACTGCCCAAATTTTAGCCAATTTTTCTTCATTTAAGGTTCGAGGTGCAATAAAGGTTTTCTCTATGTCTCGGTGCGACTTTTCAGGGACAGGAAGGGCTTGTCTATCTACCTTCCCGGTAGGTGTTAAGGGAAGAGCATCTAACATCATAAATGTGAAGGGTACCATATATTCAGGCAACTTCTTCTTTAGATAGTTTCGCAGTTCTATGATCGCTGGTTCTGTTTCCTGATTAGGAACAATATAGGCTACTAAGTACCTTTCCCCGCTTGCATCATTCAATGCCTTAACCACAGATTCCTCCACATCTGGGTGTTGGCTCAGCACTGTTTCAACCTCCCCCGGTTCAATACGAAATCCACGAATTTTTATAAGATAATCCATACGACCAAGAAATTCAACATTACCATCAGAAAGGTAGCGAACCCTATCACCTGTTTTGAAAAGACGAGCATTAGTATCTTTGCTAAAAGGATCAGGTATAAACTTCTCTGCTGTCAGTTCCGGATTATTCAAATAGCCGGGTCCAATGCAAGAACCTGCAACATAGAGTTCACCAGGAACTCCGATAGGCACAGGTCGTAAAAAAGAATCAAGAACATAAAATTGAATATTGTCAATAGGTCGTCCGATAGGTACATTTTTTGACCAGTTTTTTGGAGAATTAGATAGAGTAAAAGAACTAACTACATGAATCTCAGAAGTGCCGTAATGGTTATTTAAAGAACAGTTTGGATTTCTTTCAAATAAACTGCGTATTGAATCAGTTACTTGTAGTTGCTCCCCAGCAGTGATAATTTCACGAAGTTTAGTTGGGAGTTGTTTCTTTGTAGATATAATCTCTGCAAAATGCTTAAGAGCTACAAATGGTAAGTGTAATCTTTCAATTGCATTGTTTTCAAGAAATTTTGGTAGCCCTGCAATGTCTCTTTGTTCATCCTCTGAGATAAGGACTAAGGTGCTGCCTGAACACAGTGTGGAGAAGATTTCCTGAAAACTAACACAAAAGCCAAAAATAGCAAATTGAACTGTGCGCGCTTGTTTGGCGAGGTTTGAGTGATGATATTGCCAATTAAGTAAATTCAGGAAAATACGGTGAGTTATACCAGCACATTTTGGCTTTCCTGTAGAACCGGAAGTATAGATCGCATACATAATATTATCAATTGTTACATTACTTTTGGTGTTTTTGTCACTTTCATTAGTAATAATCTTCCTTTCTGAATCAAGGTATATTTTAGTACATTTTTGGCTGGAAATATTTTCTAACAGAGACTTATGAGTCATAAGAACTTTCAACTGTGAGTCTTTAATCATGAATTCCAGGCGTTCTTCAGGATTTAATAGATCCAGGGCAACACATGTTCCACCAGCCTTGAGAATTGCGAGCAAACCAACAATCATTTCAACAGAGCGTCCTATATATATTCCAACCAGTACATCTGGACCAACCCCTAATTTTTGCAGGTAATTCGCAAGTTGATTGGAACGTTTGTTCAACTCACGAAAGGTTAGATGAGAATTTTTGAAAATCAATGCAATGTCTTCCGGAGTTTTCTCAACTTGAACCTCAAACAACTTATGAACGCATTGACAAGGTATATAATCAGTTACTGTATCATTCCACTTTACAAGCAGTTGTTGATGTTCTGTGTTAGTTAACATAGGTAGTTTCTCTAAAGATTGTTTTGGATTTGCCACCATGCCTTCTAATATGGTTCTGAAGTGACCTAACATTCGGGTAATCGTGTCAGTGTCAAAACAGAAGCAATCATAGAGTAGCCTAAAGGTTAATTGCGGCTCTCTCTCTATGATTAAAGTTAGAGGATAGTTAGTTCTTGAAAATATTCGCATATTACGAATTTCCAAACCTTCTACACTTGTACCCCACTTTAATGAGAAATTATCTGTATGATAATTATCAAAGTCCAATATACTTTCAAACAGCTGTAAACCTCGAGGAACATCGCTCCAACCCTGCACCTTTACAAGGGGACTATATACATACTTTTGAAGCTCAACTTGATAATTTTCAATCTTCTTCAACCAGGATAGGATGGAATCCTCAGGTTCAACCTTTACTCTCACTGGTAAGGTGTTGATGAATAGTCCTATCATAGACTTAATATGATCTAAATCTGTCTGATGTGCAGAAATGGTAGTTCCAAAGACCACATCTTCCTCTCCTATATAACGATTTATCAGTAAAGCCCAAGCACCTTGCACCAGAGTGTTAATGGTCAGGTTATGTTGACTAACAAATGAGAGCAAGGCACTATTTATTGTATTGGATAGTATGACTTCCTGTTCTTTATACTCCTCCTTTTTGGATACATTTAAAGAAATTTTGTTCTTCACAAAAGGTGTGGGAGCATTGAAGCCTTTGAGTGTTTTTCGCCAGAATATTTCAGCTTTAGACAAATCCTGCTTCTGTAGCCAGGAAATGTAGTCCTTGTAAGGATGTGGTTTTACCAAATGTAAATCCTGACCCTGACAGAACGCCTCATACAGGGCAAAGATTTCTTTAAGAACTAAGTGGGAGGACCATCCATCCAGCAGAATATAGTGGTAACTCCAGATGAATTGATAGACATCCTCAGCAATTCTAATAAGGGTCAAGCGCATTAAAGGAGCCAGAGAAATGTCAAAACCTTGCTCTCTATCTGACTGGAGGAAAGACTTAATTCGCTTTTTCTGCTCTCTCAAAGATAGTCCTCGCCAGTCCTGTTTGTCCATAGGAAGTTGCACTCGCTGGTGCACTAATTGAAGTGATTTGTCAGTATCCTCCCAATAGAAAGAGGTACGTAAAACAGGATGGCGGTTTGATACTTTTTGCCAAGCAGCCTTGAAGGCAGGAGTATTGAGATTTCCATATATAGTACAGCTTAATTGTTCAATATACACACCTGATTTTGGAGCGTAAAGGGTATGAAAGAGCATCCCCTGCTGTGCAGGTGAAAGTTTATATGAATCTTCAATATTTTCTACCTTCATTTGAACCTGCTTTTGTCAGTTTGATTAATTTTAGTAATAAATTTGTCAAGATTTCTGCCTCAGCTTTCATTTCTCCAAAATTCGTGTATAGAAACCAGAGGGAGTAACCTGGCGTGTATTTGTCTGCTGAGATGAATAAAATAAATTCTGTTTTATTGCTGATAATAATGGGTATTACTGTATTGAGGAATTTAAGGAATATTTCGAAATAATTCCCTTTGGAGATATTTATAAATTAAATAAAATTTGTTTAATCTATATAATAACTCAAGTTTCGCACTTGGTA
>JAGMCF010000206.1 GCA_023129415.1 Candidatus Cloacimonadota bacterium | reverse complement strand
TTTGACACAACCTTTGCTATAAATTATCAGGGAGAGAGATTATGGACTGCATATACACCTCATGAAGCTCAGCGAACAATGTCTTTTGCTGATATGGATAATGATGGCTATTTAGAAATATTACAAACTACTAGAAGTGGGTGGTTGTATATCTTAGATAAAGATGGTAATAATTTTCCAGGATGGCCCAAATACTTTGGAACGCCTGCTCCATATTTAAATTATGTAATAACCACACCAGTTGCTTATGATTTAGACGGAAATGGTCAGAAAGAGATTATTTGGGGAGACTATGATACTTGCGGCTATCAAAACTATTTATATGTTGTTGATATTAATGGAGATAATTTTAATGATAACTTTCCTTTTCCTGTGCCTAATGGGGTTTCTGGCACACCAGCAATAGGAGATGTTGATAATGATGGTATTCCAGAAATTATCTGTATGGATATTTATGAATTATATATTCTTAAAACTGATGGTTCAATTCTTGATGGATGGCCACAACAACCATTTGATGGAGATGCAAAATATTGGAATACATCACCTGTTATTGCAGATTTAACAGGAGATGGATTTTTAGAAATAATAACCGCTGCTTCAGGTCCAATGCCTTCCGGAATACCTTCAGGTCTATTTGTATATAAATATGATGGAACAATCCTTGATGGTTGGCCACAAGATTTTCCACATATAACAAAGTGCCCTCCATCTGTTGCAGATTTAGATAATGATGGAACATTAGAAATAATCTGTGGTATTCAAAATCTATCTTCTCTTGGAAACCTATTGTATATATTTCATATTAACGGTGAAAACTTCTTAAATTCTCCTTATTACAGCCATGGAGATGTAAATGGACCAATTATTATTGGAAATATAGACGATTCTTCTGAAAAAGAAATAATATTTGACTCAAATAGAGCTACCACCTATCCTCATATAGGATATATACAGGGAATTCATTGTAACGGAGATACTATTATTGATTTCCCTTTACGACAAAAAGGGTTCACGGGAAGTAATTCTTCAGTATTCGGTGATATAAATAAAGATGGGGTATTAGACTTAATTACATTTTCTGAAGACATAATTCATGATGAAAGTTTATGGATTTATGTATATAATTTAAATGAACAATATTATCCTCTTCAAATTGAGTGGAAAACCTATCAATACGATTTTCAAAGGCTTGGTCAATATCATCCTCCCTACTCATTTGATCCACCAATAAATTTAACTGCTCATACAGATGAAAATGGGGTATATCTTCTCTGGCAACCGCCAGAAAACAGAAGAAATTATGCATACAATATCTTTCGTGATGATGAATTTCTTAAGCGTAATGCAGACACAACATATATTGATACAGGTGTGCAAAGCTATACAACATATCATTATTATGTTACATCTGTTTATGAACAGGGATATAGTCCACCTTCAGAAGTAATTGAAGTAACAACAGACTCCATAATGTCTGTTTATAATTTGCCTTATTCAGATACATCCAAAATATGTCTAAACTGTTTCCCAAACCCCTTCACCACTTCCACAACAATTTCTTTTAATTTAGCCACCGGTCTTCGCTACGCTACGCCCGGGCAGGCAGAGTTTACAAAGAACGCAGAGATAAAAATTTATAATGTAAAAGGGCAACTGGTAAAAGAATTAAAAAGGCAAAAGGTAAAAGGCAAAAATAATATTGTATGGGATGGAAAAGATGAGAATGGCAAGCAGGTTCCAAGTGGTATTTATTTTTGTAAATTAAGTATACAAAATTCACCAATTAAGAAAATGCTTTTGCTGAGATAAAATGAATTTTTTTAACTTTTATTAGACAAAGTTATTTTCAATTATATATATAAAAATTTATAATTTTGAGTACAAAATGAAAATAAAAATAAAGACATTTGACTTTTTTAACTACAAATCAAATATATACATTTTGGGAATAAAACTATATACCATATTCCCATATTGCGAAACCAGTTTAATAAATTACCCCACCCGTAATATCCAATTAAAAAATTACATTCAAAATATTATCAAATTTATTAATGTTTTATCTTTTGGAGAGCGGAATAAATATATGTTTATAATTGTAAAAAATAAGTTCACTTAGTTATGCTTACCCTTTCTCTTTCTTTTTATGTGAATGGGCAAGCTAAAGAATGGAAAAATAAAATATTCTGGAGGAAAAGATGAAAGCACAGAATAAAATATGTATAATGATCTCATTAATCCTCATTTTATTAGCATTTATAGGAGCCCAAAATGTAGAATGCGAGGAGTGCAGGTTATGGAGTTTTATTGCAAATCAAGGATATACTATTAATGGCAATCAAAATGATGCACAAATTCAATTAGATGAATTGTATTACCAAAGTATAGGTGAATGGCCAAGACCTGGTCAACCTCATGGTTGGGGTTTATTGTGTTATGATGATAATGGATATATAGATGTGGAACAACGCTCAAATGTACCTGCAGGTCCACCACCAAGCCTTGTTTGGATATCAGCTGTAGAAGCTATCATTAATCATGAAAACTCTTTTCTAGCAATGGGACATTTAAGAACATCAGCAGGACCGAATGTAACTCCACCATCAGGTATGCCACCAGACCCCCATCCATATATATGGCATACCAATAATGGAGATTGGACATTTGCACATAATGGATATGTTAATAAATATCAATTGGCTAATATTCTTGCATTTAGAAACTGGGTAAATAATCTTGGTATTCCAAATGTTCCAAATACCTTCGGGGTACCAGGAAACTGGTGGGATCCAGGAGTTCTACAATATGTTATTGATACGGAATTATACTTTTTGTTTATTATTTATCATACTGAACTTGCATGCGGAGACATTTTTATGGGAATTTATAATGCTCTACAAGCAGATGAATTAGGCACCTCGGGAAGGAACTTCACTTTTTCTGACGGAGAGTCAATAATAGCATACAGAGATGGAAATTATCTTTCTTATTATGACAACCCATCCATTGATTTTAAGGCAGTGATGACCTTTCCGCCACCTGAACAAGTAGATGATTGGACACCTATGTTGAATGATGATTTAGCATATCTTCAACGCAATTGTGATGCAGTAGTATTTTCTTATTTCGCAACCGATGATCTTTTTGTCCATCATTTAGAAGGAGATGAAAGTATGCGATGGAACTGGGTCTCATTCCCTGTGCTGGAATATATTGAGCCTGTGGGAACCAATGCACTGGATGTCCTGGCACCAATATTAGACCCTGATGTTCTAGACAAAGTTGTATTTAAAGATTATGATGTAATCTGGTATAATGGAGAGTATTGGGTAAATGAGATTGTAGATGGTAATTTCCACACCATAGATGGTTACAAGATAAAGATGAACCAGAATGCTGTTCTGCCTGTTTCTGGGGATTGGGAACTTCAAACAACAGAAATACCTTTGTATGAAAATCAAGAGAACTGGATTGGCTATTTCTTAGATTATTCACAATCTATTGGAGATGCTTTTTCCTCTATATGGGATAAATGGATTACTCTTGCAGGAAAAAATTGGGCTGTTCATAGGTACTACCCACAATTGGAAAAGCTTCGAAGTACATTTACAGTAAACCCGGGAGAACTCTATATTGTAACTGTCAGTGAGGATTGTGATTTGGTTTGGGGAACTGGAGATTCTAAACCTGCTTATGTAAAACCAGCGACAGAAGTGTTTAGTTATGAAGAGAAAGCTGATTATATGCCAATATTTGTTGATAGTACAGAAGACATAAGTAACATTGATGAGATTGGTGTATTACTTGGAGATGAATGCATCGGTGCCAGTAAAATCGAAGGATTCCCGGTCTTTATCCCAGCATACATAGAAGATGAAGATTCTACAGGAAATAAAGAATATAATGAACTTACTTTTCAGGTGTCAAGTTACGGTAAAAGCGGAAAAAGAATTATCCCTGCTTTTATATATAATGAAACTCAAAATGCTTTTGTCCAAGAACCTATTATACTTGATGAAACAAGCTATGCTATTGTAAGATTAGGAACAGGAGAAGGGATAGAATTTCCAAAAGAATTTGCTCTTTACCAGAACTATCCCAATCCTGTGAAAGGTTCCACAACAATTTCTTTTTCAACTGCAGAGGGTGCAGAGAACGCAGAGATAAAAATCTATAATGTAAAAGGTCAATTGGTAAAAACACTCCTACCAACTACAACTCACCAATCACCACTTACCAAAGTTATCTGGGATGGAAAAGATGACAATGGCAAGCCAGTTTCATCCGGAATTTATTTCTACAAGTTTACTTCTGGTAATAAATCAGAAATCAAGAAGATGATCCTACTTCGTTAAAACTTCGGAGGATAAATCCTGATGCGTTAAAAAAACACACGGGTAGGTGCAGGTTGAACCTGCACCTACCCCTAAACATCAGGAATTAATTATGCAAAAAAGTATATTTTTAATAATCTATTTAATTATATTTTTCTTCTCATTTTCTATACTTTTCTCAGATATAATTATCGTAGATACAACCGGAGGCGGAGACTACACTACTATTCAGGAAGGAATTGATGCAGCCACAGATGGAGATACAGTATTAGTATATCCAGGCATTTATATTGAAAATATAAATTACAATGGAAAAAATATCACAGTAAGCAGTAAATATCTTACCACAGGGGATAACTCTTATATTGATTCAACAATAATTGACGGCAATCAGAATGGAAGCGTAGTAACTTTTAATCATGGAGAAGACCCAACATCAATATTATGTGGATTTACTATTCAGAATGGAAGTGGGACATATTACTATCAAAGGCTAAGAGGTGGGGGAATATCTTTCAGAAATGCATCCCCCCAAATAAATAATTGTATAATTAAGAATAATAAAGCTGAATATGGTGCAGGAATACACTGCTCTTACTCTAATATCATTTTAGAGAATGTAACTATTTGTTATAACCATGCATATTCTATTGGAGGGGGTATATATCTTAGGGATAATTCCACTGTAAATTTTAGCAGCATTAATCGCTGTAATATTTATCAAAACTATGCTGGACGTGGTTGTGATATTGATACATATCAAGTCTCATTGTTAAATGTTATTGTAGATACCTTTACAGTAATGGAACCAGATTCTTATTTTGCTCAGAGCCAACCAGAAAACAATTTTAATTTTGATATACTTAATGCAAAGATTGAACCAGTAAATGATGATTTATATGTGAGTCCAGATGGAGATAATACTAATAGCGGACTAACACAAAATGAGCCATTGAAAAATATATCATTTGCTTTAACAAAAATTTTTTCTGACAGCACACAGCCTAATACTATTCATCTTTCTAATGGAATCTATTCACCCATTTTAACAGATGAAAAATTTTCACTTAACTGTCGCAGTTATGTTTCTATAATAGGAGAAGGCGAAGAAAATACCATTTTAGATGGAGAAGATATTTCTTCTCTTATCTGGAGTTCTTATGGAGATAATCATTTTTCTGTTGAGAATTTAACGATTCAGAATGGGAATGACCAGCTTGGAGGTGGTGTTGCTTTTCGTGTGAATTCCAGCCCTGTATTTAAAAATGTTACTTTAAAAAATAATTTTGCTGATATGGGGGTGCATATTTTTTGTATAGATAATTGCAATCCCATATTTGAAAATGTAACGGTAAAAAGTAATCCTTCTGTGCTTTTAGATGACGAGCCAATTTCAATATATGAATATAGTAATCCTGTGTTTATAAATTGTATTATAGAAAATAATCATATTAATCCTGCAGAAAGTGGATTTGGAGCTATTTGCTGTGTGGCACAATCCAAGCCTATATTGCTTAACACAAAAATTGTTAATAATAGTGATTATGAAACCAGTGGGATTGGTGTATATAATGGATTTTATGATGAAGGACCGATTTTAATCAATTGCACAATATGTAATAATTCAAATTGCTCAGAAGGAGTCATAAATCAGACATCTCGCACGAATGTAACTCTCATCAATTGCATCTTCCGGAATCCTGCGGAAGATGAGATCTGGTTTGACTATCAGGGTAATCCTAACACAGTTACTATTTCCTACACAAATATTGATGGCGGGATAGATGCAATAAATACAAACAACAACGGCACAATCCACTGGTTAGAGGGTAACATAGATTCTCTTCCACAATTTGTAGGTGGAGACCCATTCAGTTATGAGTTATTATCAGGTTCTCCTTGCATAGATGCTGGCAACCCGGATACCACAGGTCTCAATTTACCACCAACAGATTTAGCTGGTAATCCAAGAATATACAATGGCATAATAGATATGGGTGCTTATGAATGGCAGATAAATGGCGCAGTTGATAAAGAAGATAAATTCTATAAAAATCTATATCTTTTTCAGAATAAACCAAATCCTTTCAGCACATCTACAACAATAACATTTATATCAGCAGATTATGAAAGATTAAGGGATTACAAATTATCCATTTACAATGCAAAGGGACAACTTATAAGAACATATAATGGCAAAAGAGACAATTTCTGGGTAAAGACAGATATAGTCTGGGATGGGACTGATGAGGATGGGAATAAAGTAAGTCCTGGCGTATATTTTTATAAATTAAGTTATGGTAAAAATTCAGTAACCAAGAAGATGATTCTGCTAAAATAAGACGACAAAATATAGCTAATATTAAAATAAATTTATTTTCGAATAAGGCACTTTAGCAGTAACTTTTATCACATCTCCATATTCAATCTTTTCAACCTTTCCCTTTGATTTTTCAATTTTGTTAATAACAGTTCCTAATTCATTATATTTTATTGTTAGATGAATAGTTGTATAATTTATTCTTGTAATTATCTGGCAATTCTCAATTGCCTTTTGTGCAGATATGGTATATGCTTTTATCAAGCCACCTATACCAAGTTTTATTCCACCAAAAAATCTAACTATAATAAGGCAAACATTTAAAAGCTTGGCACCTTTTATCACTTTTAATATTGGAGGTCCAGAAGAATTGGCGGGTTCACCAGCGTCAGTGCAATATTCAGAAACCTTTTCACAATCAATTAACCTATAAGCATAAACTATGTGTGTCGGATTTTTATATTCTCGTTTTGTATTTTCTAAAAGACTTTTAATATCCTCTTTTAATTTTATTGGATAAATCCTACTAAAAAAGCGAGATTTCTTTATTGTCAATTTTGTCCAATCAGAAGACAATGTGGTTTGATATTTTTCAATCATATTCAAAACAAATTTATAGATACTTTTCTAACCGCTAATGTACGCAAATGGACACTAAGAAAATAACTTTGTAAATTGATTAAATACCGAAAACACTGAAATGCACCGAAAAAAGATAATTACTTTCGGTGTTCCTCGGTGTTCTCGGTGGTGAATAAAAACATTGAAACTCCGATACAATAAAATAAATCAAAAATAAACCTTTTAATTATCCCAGAGTAAATTGGGGATAAAGAATTCTATATTTAGATGAAACATACATGTCCCGAAAACAAATCGGGACACCCCATTAAATAGGAAAAGATTTAACCCCGGTGAAATAGGAAAAGATTTCACAGGGCAGGCGGGGCAGGCAAAGGAGTATGAAAATTATTAATAATTCAAAAAAGTTTAATTTTATGAATAGGATTTTGTTCGTGTCCGTCTGGGCGCCGAGATCGATTAGTTCGTGTTGTTCGTGGCTAAAAAAAGAAATTTTCATATGAAATTCATAGAATTGACATTTTTATTCTCTTCCGTCTGGGCGCCTGTCTCCCGATACATTCACCCTTCGTAGTACTACGGAGAACGGGTCGGGAGCCAAGACTGGCAGAGACTGATTGAAATCTGCAATATTTCTAAATATTATCTTCACTGATTCTTTGTGCCTTATAGTCTTTGTGGTTGAACAAACTCAATACTAATTTCACAATTCTCCTGTCAATATTTATTGACAAAATAAATCAATAATTAGTTTTCAAGCTGTGAGAAAAAATCTATTAGTAAGTGCATGCTTGTTGGGTATTAATTGTAGATTTGATGGAAAAAACGAGAAAAATCAGAATGTAATACGATTGGCAAAGGAATATAATTTAATTCCGGTTTGCCCTGAACAGTTGGGTGGTTTGCCCACACCTCGTGCTCCTTCCTGGTTCATAATTGGAGATGGAATTAATACTATTAAGGGATTAACTAATTTAAGAAATGAAGATGGAAAAGATGTCTCAAAAAATTTCAGAGATGGAGCAAAAGAGACTCTAAAAATATGCAAATTATTAAATATAAAAAATGCAATTCTTAAAGAAAATAGTCCCTCTTGTGGAATTAATAAAATATACTTAAAAGATAAATTAGTTGACGGAAAAGGAGTGACTACTGCAATCTTATTAAAAAATGGCATAAATGTTATGTCTGAAAATGAAATAGGGAGCAAGAATGAAAGGAATAGTTAAATGGTTCAGTAAAGGTAAGGGTTATGGCTTTATTACAGGTGAGGACGGAAAGGAATACTTTGTCCACTGGCAGTCTATACTGGGAGAAGGCTACAAAACTTTAATAGAAGATGATAATGTTGAATTCAAGGCAGCTAAAGCAGAAAAGGGCTTTCAGGCTATTGAAGTATCAAAAATTAATTCAACCAATACAGAATAACTTTGATAACTTAATGACATCCAATATATTTACGAATTTCTGTATAAATATATGAAACATACATGCCAGCAGGCTGATACAAAGGATTAAAAAGCTACATTAGAGTTGTTGAATTTGTCATGTTTCTAATTTTTTTCTTTGTGTCTTTGTGTCCATTCTCCGTAGCAGTAGGACTGCTACTGCGAAGGATGAACCTTTGTGGTGAAAAGATTTTAAGATGAAAGAAAAAGAAAAATACTTAGAAGAGATATTCTACGAAACAATCCAGAATGAGGAGCAACATTTCTCCCCATTTGCAACTAAAAATAGTTCCGCATATCGCACCAATCCTGAATATAAGAAAAGACTAAGAGGTCCATTTGCAATTGATAGGGATAGGATACTGTATAGTGGTGCATATCGGCGTTATCAAGGGAAGACTCAGGTTGTATATTTCTCAAATTTATTTGATGAAGAGATGTCCAATCGAAGTCTGCATACAACTTATGTATCTCAAGTTGCGAGAAGCATTGGCAAAATTCTTCGTTTAAATATTGAACTAATCGAAGCAATTGCGTTGGGTCATGATCTTGGTCATCCTCCATTTGGACATGATGGCGAAGAAATGCTTAATGAATGTTGTCTTAAACATAATATTGGAAAATTCCATCATAATGTAGAAAGTCTGCATATAATTGACCATATCTCAAATGGCGGAAAGGGTTTGAATCTTACTTTTCAAGTAAGAGATGGGATTATCTCGCATGATGGTGAAGTCCATGATGAAAAGCTTTATCCAAATCGTAAAAAGACAGAACAGGATATTCAAAAATCTATTATAGATATGAAAGAAGGTGATACAACAACAATTCCTGCAACTCTTGAAGGTTGTGTTGTAAGAATTTCAGATACTATTGCTTATATCGGTCAAGATATTGAAGATGCTATTCGGCTTGGTTTCCTTACAAGAGATGAGCTTCCAAAGGATGCAACCCAAAAACTTGGTTCAACCAATAATGAGATAGTGAGTACGCTGATTACAAGTGTTGTTTTAAACAGCTATGACAATGACTATGCCGCATTTGATAAGGAAACTTCTGACGCACTTTACAGGTTAAAAAAATTCAATTATCAAAAAATTTATACACACTCCAAAATAAAAGAAGCAAAGCAAATTATTCGCAGAGGAATGCACATATTGTTTGAAAAATATCTAACTGATTTAGTTGAAAAAAGAAAGGATTCAAAAATCTTTCTCCAATTTCTTAATCATAAAAATAAAGAATATTGTTCCACATATAATGACCCAGAAAAAGTAAGAGATTTTATTGCCACTATGACAGATAGATATTTTAATCAGGAATTAAAAGATTATCTGATTCCAGAAAGAACAGAAGACCATTACAAAATCAAAATTTTAGATAGATAAATAATCTAAAATCCCACAAAATTATTTTGAAAAGTTAGTGATAACCTGTCCTTGCGAAGCTTTGCGGAGACAGATTCGTGCTTGCCCCGTTAGATAGGCATCCCATTAGATAGCAATCATCTAACGGGACAAGAGCATCTAACGGGGTGAATTCGTGGCTAAAAATTAGGAGACAAAATGGACATAAAGATATTTTCAAAAGAAGTAGAAGAAATTCAAAATAAAATCTTTGAACTGCAGAGGTATCTTTGAAATTGACAAAAAGGAAGATGAAATTTCCAAACTCGAAACGGAGATAACCAGGCAAAATTTCTGGGATGACCAGGATAATGCAAAAAAAATAACAGGAAGAATTAGCAACCTCAAAGAAGATATTCAAATCTCTGAAAAGTTAACAAATTCTTATGATGAATTGGAAACATTTCTCAATCTACTAAACGAGGACTATGATCCTGAATTAGCAACTGAAGCAGATCAAAAATTAATAGATATAAAAAAATTCCTTGAAGATTTAGAATTACAATTACTTCTTAACGAAGAAACAGATAAAAACGATTCCATACTTGTTATCCATCCTGGTGCAGGTGGAACAGAATCACAGGACTGGGCTGAGATGCTGTTTCGTATGTACATCCGTTGGGCTGAAATACATAATTATCAAACTGACCTACTTGATAAACAATCTGGAGATGAGGCAGGAATAAAAAGTGCAACTATTGAAATCAAAGGTAAATATGCTTATGGATATTTGAAATCAGAAATCGGCGTTCATCGGCTTGTTCGTATCTCCCCTTTTGATGCTAATAAAAAACGACACACTTCATTTGCCTCAGTTTTTGTCTATCCAGAAGTGGAAGATTCTATCAATGTTGAAATCAAAGAAAACGATTTACGAATTGATACTTTTCGTGCAAGTGGTGCTGGTGGACAGCATGTTAACAAAGTTAGCAGTGCTGTAAGACTCACACATATCCCAACTGGTATCGTTGCTCAATGCCAATCTGAACGCTCACAATTTCAAAATAAAGAAAACGCAATGAAAGTCTTAAAAGCTCGACTTTACCAGCATTATAAAGAAAAACAGGATTCAGAGAAACAGAAGCTTGAAAATAAGAAGAAAAAGATAGAATGGGGTAGTCAGATCCGCTCCTATGTGTTTCAGCCGTATTCAATGGTAAAAGACCATCGGACTGATGTCCAGACCGGCAATGTCCAAGCGGTGATGGATGGAAATATTGACCTGTTTATTAATGCTTTTTTGAAAATGAAATAATTTAAAAATAACCGCGAATAGACGCTAATTGACGCAAATATACAACTTGGATTTTACTTATTATTAGCGAAAATTCGCGTTAATTAGCGGTTGAATCTATAGAACACTAAAAGGTTAAAATGCAAAACGAAAATCAATTAATTAAAGCAAGAAAAGAAAAATTACAAAAGCTTATTGAAATGGGTATAAATCCTTATCCAGCAAAAGCAAAGAGGACTCATCTGATTGCGAAAATTCTCGCTAAACCAAATAAGTTCATAAAAGAAGAGAATAGCGTTGAACTCGTTGGTAGAATCCGTTCTTTAAGAAAAATGGGGAAAGTTAGTTTCTTCCATATTGAGGATAAATCGGGCAGAATACAAATTTATATTCGCAGAGATGATGTCGGTGAAAATAATTATACAATTTTTAAACAATGCGACCTTGGAGACTTTGTAAATATTTGTGGAAAGGTCTTTCACACCCAAACAGGTGAGCTGTCTATTCATGCTAATAAGTTTATCTTTCTTACAAAAACTATTCGACCTTTACCTATCGTGAAAGAAAAAGAAGAGGAAGGCAAGAAAGTTGTTTATGACCAATTTGTTGATAAGGAACTTCGCTACCGTAAGCGCTATCTGGATTTACTTCTCAATCCCGAAGTAAAGGAAACTTTTATTATACGAAGTAAAATAATAAAAATGATGCGAGAGTTTCTTGATAAACGGGATTTTGTTGAAGTTGAAACTCCAATTCTCCAGCCGCAATATGGCGGAGCTGAAGCACAACCATTCATTACAAAGCACAATAAACTTGATATGGACTTATACCTGAGAATCGCCGATGAGCTCTACCTGAAAAGACTTATTATTGGCGGTTTTGAAAAAGTGTATGAAATTTGCAAGGACTTCCGCAATGAAGGAATGGATAGAATCCATAATCCTGAATTTACCCAGATCGAACTTTATCAGGCTTATTCAGATTATAATGATATTATGAATATTGTTGAAGATATGCTAACTGAAATTGCAATTAAGATTTGTGGTTCTTATGAATTTGAATACGATGGAAACAAAATTGGTATGACCAAGCCGTGGAAAAGAGCCTCTATAACTTCATTAATAAAAGAATATGCAAATATTGATATTGAAAAAATGAGTCTTGATGAGATGATAGATTTTTGCAAACAGAATGAAATAGAACTTGAAATCAAAACTTACGGAAAAATCATTGATGAAATTTTCAAGCATTTTGTTGAGCCCAATCTGATTCAGCCAACTTTTGTAATAGATTATCCCAAAGAAATCTCACCTTTAGCAAAATCAAAGCCAGACAATCCACAAATAGTTGAGCGTTTTGAAGTATTCATAGGCGGATTGGAAATTGGCAATGCTTTTACTGAATTGAATGACCCGATTGAC
The DNA here is from genome assembly GCA_023129415.1 of Candidatus Cloacimonadota bacterium. Lineage (GTDB taxonomy): Bacteria > Cloacimonadota > Cloacimonadia > JGIOTU-2 > JGIOTU-2 > JAGMCF01. The sequence continues at coordinate 1,466 of JAGMCF010000206.1, read as the reverse complement.
CAGCGAGCCAGATTGGAAGAGCAAGCAGAAAAGAGAAAATTAGGAGATTTGGAAGCAAGCGAAGTTGACGAGGACTTTCTTGAAGCAATGGAGTATGGCATGCCTCCAACAGGCGGACTTGGCTTGGGCGTGGATAGAATCGTGATGCTTTTTACTAATTCTCATTCTATTAAAGATGTGATCTTCTTTCCACAGATGAGGAATGTGTGAAAAATCATAAATTGAAATGTAAAAAATTGAATATTAACTTTTCTGCTGAACTCGAATATAATTTGGAGGAAATATGTTAATTAGGCAAGATTCTATAGTTTACGATGAAAGTGGCAATGAATATATCGTTGAGGAATTTATTGGTAGGGGCAGTTTGGGAGATGTATACAAAATTCAGAGAAAAAGTGATTCTAAAAGCTTTGCTTTGAAAACCGTTCAGTCACCATTCGTTGACGAAAGTATAATCAAGTCTATTATAAACGAAGGAAAACTATCAGAAAATGTAAAACATAATAATGTAATAAATTATTATTATTTTCACGATGGTGAAAAGTATCCAAATCTACCTCTTTATATTATAATGGAATATGCTAATGAGGGAACCTTAGATGATTTAATAGATTTAAAGAAGGAATCAAAAGAATTTTTCACAAATGATGAATTAATAAATATGTTCATTGATTTAATAAATGGTATGGAAGAAATAAATAAATATTTAATTCATCGTGATATAAAGCCTGATAATATTCTTATCAAAAATAGTGTACTAAAAATAAGTGATTTTGGATTATCTAAAATAGTCACTGAAGCAACAAGAACTTCGACTTTTAAAGGGGTCGGATGTGTTCCTTATTTAGCTCCAGAGGGTTGGAAAAATTATAAAAACACGATATTAATGGATATTTATTCCATGGGTTTTGTCTTTTACAAATTGGCCTGTTTGGAACACCCATTAAAAGTCGAAGAAAATACCTTTCAAAATTGGCAAGAAGCACATCTATTTCAAGTCCCTATCAGTGTTGAAAAAATAAATCGAGAAGTTTCACCAGTTATATCTCAACTAATTATGAGGATGATAGAGAAAGATACTCATACCCGAATTCAAAATTGGCAAGAAGCCCGTGAATTCATTAAAAAGGATTCACAACCTGAAACAAATTACTCTGATTTAGTTAAAAAAATATTATTGAAAAGAAGAGAAGAAGAACAGAAAGCTAATGAAGCTCAACTAAAAAGAGAAAAAAGACAAAAAGAGATTAATGAATTTAAAAAGTCAATTTTGTTTCAACTGAAGAAAGATATTATTAAACCTTTAAGTGAATTTATAGATGAAATTAATAATAAATCCGATCGTAAAAAAATAATCTTTAATTTTAATGAAAATACGCTCACAGCAACTATTGATGCATTACCAAATCATATTCAGATATCATTACAACCTATTATCGAAGAGAACTTTTATAGAGAAGTGAAAA
>JAGMCF010000205.1 GCA_023129415.1 Candidatus Cloacimonadota bacterium | reverse complement strand
TAAACATAATTATCAGTTAAAGCTACAACAGAAATAAATTCTGAAGGCACAAAACAAGGTTCATCTGTAGAAGCGCTTTCAGCAATCCGTTTCATTGCATGATGTGTAACTTTTGCTCCCTGCCAGCCAGAAACTTGTGCAGTTGCAATTCCAAAACTACTATTATAAGAAATGTTGTTTTCTCTTTCGAAATCCCCAACCTTTACAAATTTTTTAACCAAATCTTCAGCTTCTTCTATCATTTTTCCGTAACCTTTTTCAGCTAAGATTTTTTTACGGGTTTCAAAATCCCGCATTTTTTTAATAGTTGTAGATATTTCCTTTGCTCCGCCATGATATTCTTTTAAAGCATCCATTACTTTCATATCATCATCGGACAATAGTTTAAATTCCATCATTTCTCCTTTCATCTTCAAACCTTAAAAAGGTTAATATCTGTCAAACATTTTGTTTTCATATTTAAAATTTAAATAAGTCTTTTTCCTTTTACATACACCTGCTTAACTATATTTTCACTCCCACAATAAATCATCTTTGACAAAATCTTTTTTGCTTCTAAAAGAATATCATTATCCTTACAATCATTAAGTTTCTGATAGTCAATAACCAGAAAATCTGCTTACTTCCCTTTTTCCAAACTGCCTGTTTCATTTTCTATTGACAATGCTGTTGCTCCACCAAGAGTTGCAAGATAAAATACTTCTTCTGCTGTAACTGGTTTATATTGTTCTTTGGGATTCACAAAATTAATCGTTTTTGATGTCTCAATCACCTCTTTCATTTCATTGAACATTGAAAAGCTATAACCTCCAGCGACATCAGTGCCCAACCCAACGGACCAAATGAACATGCTGGGAAGAAATAATGTATTTATGATAATCGTGTTGAATATTTGCAAGGTTATTCACCAGGTCTCTCTGGTGATGGTCGAAAACCATAATGATAGCACCTGCAACTTCTTTATCTTCCGCCCATTCCTGCTTGATGAGTTTATCTCTTATCAGGTCTGCAATGGCATTGGAACGGTTTGTGTAATTCTCTTTTTTGATGTGTTTATCGAACTTCTTTAGAAGCCCTTTTCCCAGCGAAAAACCAAACCTTATTAAGTCGGACATTTTTTCTCCTTCGTGTTACGAATGACAGGAAAGTGTTACGTAGAATTTATGTCAATAAGAAATTTTCTTAGCCAAGAATTGCACGAAGGAAACACGAAGGTAAAACGAAAGAAATGGTTTATTGGTTTTTCTTTCTTACCGCTGGTTCAATCCGGCAGTAGCTGGATGAACCGAAATATTTAGTTCAGGATGGAAAGTTTAAGAAATTAGATAATATAGATATTAAAAATTTATTCTAATATAATTTCCATAATTAGAGTTATCAATGAGATTTTTTTTTGCAATATCAAAAAAGTAATTGAATATTTTATCATAATACTCTAACTCAGATTTAGTATTTTTTTTATAATGTTTTGAGAATATATCAATAAATCTTTTCCTCTCATTGTAAAATGATAATAAATATTCTTGAATCTCCTTTTCCTGAGAATTATCAAGATGTTTATATAAGCAATCTAAACACAACTTGTTTGGACTTACTTTCCTTAAATCGCTATAATGAAAATCATCGTATTCAATAGGATTATTACAGTCTTTACAGTAATATATCTTGTGTATATTAGGATATTTACTTAATTTTCGATTAATCAGATTTTTAGGTTTAGGTAATAAGTTAGGTGTAAACTCAATTTTAATTAAAATCTCCTGATATACTTCGTCTCTATAAAACCTAGTGATGTTTGATTTTTTTTCACGCACAAATAAGAAAATACCAGATCCACCAATTATAAAACTAATAAAAAAAAAATGTTTTACATACATTTCTTGTAGATTCATAAGGAGCGTCGTGTGCTACACTTCCAGGTGGTCTACGGTAATGTGAACTTACATAAGTCCCATCTCTCCTATAATAACCTCTAACATGAACACTATATGGTGTGAGATGTTTTCCTGCTTCGGTGTAAAAGTGTAAGCTAATTATAAAAATAATAATGCTAATTGGTAATAAAATATGAATCTTTGATACAGAAAATCTATGCATTAATATTCTATAATTTGAAGGATATGACATCTTAATTATTTGTTATACAATTTATAGTGCATATTCTATATCATCAACTTCTCTTTCTAAATCGTCAAATGCTGATTCAACACCATCTGCAGCACTTTAAACTTCGGGAACATTATCTCTCCAATTTTCATAATAAAAATCGTCTACTTCACTTTTGAGATCATAAATAGCTGATTTTAAATCTTGCATTTTCGATACGATATCTTCAAATTCACTTTCAATATTCTCTATTTTACTTTGAGCTTCTTCTAGCTCATATTCAAGCTCCTCAATCCTACTTTCCCTAAATGCTGAAAGAAAGATTATAGATAGAAAGATGATTATTAGCCGTTCCATATATTTCTACCCTCATAACATTTTTTCGAATGCTAAGATTTTATTAGAATAACCCTTTTATATATTAAAACATAATTTTCTGTCTATTGCAGTAGATTTTTGAACCTTAATAGTAGAAATTTTGTAAAGATGATTCATAAAGTATGTTTTGAATTATTAAATAACACTAAAGGACTTAACTCAACACTTCCTGGATTACGTTTTTTTACTTCTGCTTTTCCGATAATTTTAATCTTTCCAATTGGAATATCTCCAAAATGTACAATTGATTCATTCCACCCATTTTGTGATCTATCCTTTTCAATAAAACCGCATGGATTATTTATTTCAATAATGTACAAAATATCTTCTTTTTTAAGGTTTCTCATGTCAGCTAATGCTTCACCATATTTTTTAAAAATAATATTAGGGTTTTCAGATTCAAATAAACAAATAATTTCTCTTTCTTTATAAGGTTCATATTCATTACAACTAGTTCTTAAATATCTTTCTTCTTGAATGGAATTTAATTCTTGTTTTGAGATAATTCTAAAATAATGCATTTTGCTAAATTTCAGGATTAAGAGTATTATAATGGCTTGTTAATTTATCTAAAATTTTTTTATTAAGAAATTTATACTCTGGCTTTAATTCGAATTCTTTATAAATTAATGATAAGGTTTTGATTAAACCTTGTGATAAAAGCAGGATTCGTTCTGGAATCATTCTACCATTAAATTCAGATGGCATTATTGCTTTCACAATACTTCCTTTAATATTTAAGTAATCTTGTCCAGTTGTTGATGAAGGATGTGCACTTTCAGACCAATTTCTATACAATAGTTCATACTCTTTTGTTAAATCTAATTCTTTGGCTTTCTCCTCAGCTGATATTGATTTCCATTTGAATTTTTCATAATCAGTATTTGAATCAATTTTCTTCAAATACTCTTTTACTTTTTCTATTTCTTTTTGTGTTTTATTAATTTGAACTTTAATTGTTTCTTTAGTTTCTTTATTAATGTATTTTAAAATAATATATCTTCTTCCTAAATATTTTTGAAGCTCATCCAAATTAAATTGATTAGATCTTATTTCAGGTTTTTGACATATAAAAACCAGATTAACATAAGTTTCCCAAAAGCTTCTCAAGATTAAATCGGACTCGCGCAAGTAATTTTTCTTGATTAAATAAAATGCTACAGTTGACAAAGAAAACAATTTTGACAAATGGAAAAATATAATTCCCAAATATAAATTATTTTCATAATTCAACTCGATATTTACTAATAATTTTTTGGTAACATGATTAATATTCCTTAATAAAATAAAAAATTTAATATTCTTAAAAAATTTCATTTTCCTCAATCCAATTTGAAAATAAAATATCAAATCTTACCTGTCAAACATTTTGTTTTCATATTTAAAATTTAAATAACTCTTTTCCCTTTTACATACACCTGCTTAACTATATTTTCACTCCCACAATAAATCATCTTTGACAAAA
>JAGMCF010000204.1 GCA_023129415.1 Candidatus Cloacimonadota bacterium | reverse complement strand
TCATTTATAATAATATCACCATCAGAATAAAAATTACCATTAATCCAAAGATTACCATTTGAACTATCTAAAGTCATTCTATTTACATTACCACCATCTACATCTCGCCAATAAAATAATCCACCACAGTCAAAGTATATAACCTGTCCGCCAGAAGTATAAAAATGAAAATAACCATTAGTTGCGGCAAAAGACCAGCCCCCAGTTGAAGACATTGTTGCTTGAGCTGCCCCTACAGAAAAATGCAAATCATTACTAAATTCAAACCTATTATCTGTTTTATCCCATTTTAATGTTTCATCTACAGAACCAGATGTTTTAAAATGAAGAATTGCATCAGCATCTGATTCATCTTCATTTATAATAATATCACCATCAGCTTTAAAATCACCATTCACATACAATTCATCACTAAATTCAAATCTGTTATTTTCATAATTTTGAGTTATTGTATTTGCTCCAATAATATACATTTCACCAACAGAATTCCCTCTAAAATCATTCCCAATGATTCTATTATAATCAGAAGTTCCATGCTCTCGAATACCACGTTTCTGAGTTTTTGCCCCTTGGTCATCAAAACAACAATTTCCAGTAATCAAATTATATGTAGAGTCTTCAACAAATATTCCGGCATTAAATACATCATCATCTTTACCATTATTATATACTATATTATTTGAAACTATACTATGTGTAATATTTTTTAATCGAATTCCCCGATAAATATTATATGAACACACATTATCAACAACAGAAATTGTTTTAGCAGATCCAACAGCTGTTAAATAAATCCCATAGTCCGCGTATTTAATTGTATTTGCAGTTATTGAAATACGTTCGCATGATTCTCCACTTGGAGCATTCACAGAAATACCTATCCCTGATCCACTTCCTACAATTGTATTTCCAACTACTGTAATCCCTTCTGCCCCTCTTATTAAGATACCTGTATTCCCACCTGCATCTATATAACACACACAATTTGCAACTACAGATTCTTTAGAATCAGTTGTTATTTCAATAGCACAATCTCCTGATCCCGAAGATATTACAGAATCAATTATACTATTATATCCTCTAATAGTTATATTGTTCCATTTACAATCAGAAACAATACATTCAGTTATTCGAATATTGTCCCCAACAACTCCGATTCCATGTTCTTTACAATCTTTTACTTCTACATTCTGAATTAAAAGAGTATCTACCGCTTTGGTAGTATTACTAAACCATATTCCAAAAAGGTGAAAAATGGCCTCATCCCCTTGATTATCTTTATTACCATCAACAGTTAAATTCTTTATGCAAATATTTTTATTATAAAGACCAACTTCTTCGTGTAAAGAACCAGTTATAACACTTGTATTTGAACCGCTTACTAATTGAATAGTTGTTATTCCTATTCCTTCCCCTATTAAACAAACGTTATCTGGAATAGTTATAGTTGAAGAAATACTATGTGATCCTGAAGCAATAAATACTGTTCCACCACCTTCAGGTAAATCATCTATTGCTGCCTGAATAGATGAAAACTGATCTGCATACCTTATAGTATTAACTCTTTTTGCAATTATAGTTTCCCCAACTTGTAAATCTTCAGGAACAAGTAATGAAGTAAATATACTACCAGAAGCATTAACTGTTATTACTTGATCAGTAGTATTTCCTTGATCGCATGCTTGGTCAAGTGTTACTGAATGTGGATTAGTACTTGAGGAAGCGTGGGTATTTAAACTATCAAACACATGTTCAAAATTTTCTCTAATAGGTTCACTGTCCAGTGAAGATGATACAACTGGTTGTCCAGAATTCCAACTCATTTAAAACTCCTTTTACAAAAAAAAATATTAAAAAACGCCTACAGCAATTTTTATTAAAGACCACACAAATTTAGCATTGGTGGGATTAGATATAAGAGAACCAACTACTAATGCTGCTAATATAAAAAGGTATTTTAAATATTTCTTATCTTGACTGTTGTGGAATTCATTATGTCCTTCAAATTTATTATCTATTTTTCCTTCTAAAATAATAAACTTCTCATCCACTTTTTCAAAACCTTTTTCTGTAGTCTTTTTTAATTCTTCAGTTGCTTTAACAAGATTATCAACTCTTTCTCCAATCATTCCTTGCCACTCATCGTTTTTACTTGCTTTCTTTTTTATCATATAATCCTCTTTTTAAAGACTCATTAATTTTTATGTGAATTCTCCGAAAATACGGATTGAGCTACCACTCGCAGTAGAAAAATATTCTAGTGGTAATCTAACAGTTAAAGGATAATTTAAAATATCTGGTTGAATCATTGCACTTAATATACTAGTATTATAAATTATATCTCCATAAGCGTCTCTAATCTGTAAAGACCCGCTTGGACAATTAAAATAAATAGCTTGAAAATGAATCACAAGATCTGTGTCTTCTATGAGTCCAAATTGTGTCCAAACATTTGCAACGCAATTATCTACCTTGTTGTTATCACTCCCATAATTTTCGCCTTTTCTTCGAGCATAGTACGTCATTCGAACTCCTTATTTAAAATCTATTTTAAAAATCATTTTATTTTCTATTTTATTCCTCCTTTTTACTTTTCTTATCTTCAACTTCTTTTTGCACATCAACTTTAATTTCATTTTCTTCTACTTTCTTTTTTCCTCTTTTTGGAGCTTTAAATTTTTCAACAGGAACTTCTTTTCCATCAACCCGAATTGTTTTAACTTCAGGAATATCAACCTTTCCCTTTTTTATTGCTCGATCTGTTTCCAATTCTTCTTTTTGTAGCTTTAATAATTCCTCTTTTTCTTCTAATTGTTCCTGTTTACGTTTATCCTGAGAATCCTCAATAGCTTTCTGCACTTTTTTAGGTATGTTAACTTCATAATCATATTCAGACTTTTTACCTTCTTTTTTGCGCTCCACTATTTTAGCACTCACAGAATCTGATCCTCTTTTTATTTCCATATTCGGAATCACTATTTTCGATGGATTTTTCTTTGGTAGTTTTTGTCCCACATAAGGAACAATCCAACCCATTCTCATACTTTCTTTCAAACTTTTAGATGTTTGAATTTCTTCCTCAGTAAATAATTTACTCAAATCAACTGGTTTAAACTGAGTTATTTGCAACCCACGATTTCCAATATCAACTAAAGCTGAAATACCGGGAGCAGCAACGACTTTACTTAATTTCTTCTCCATTTTTCTCCTCCTTTACTTATTAAAATCTTTATCTTTATTTTCTAATTCATTAATAAGTTCTGTTAAATCATTCCAAGAATCAGACGTATAATCTTTTACAGCTTTTTTAAAAGAACTCGCTTGCTGTTCACTTGATAATGATGCTTCAGCAAGTGTAAATAAACGAGCCCTCAATCTTTCCATTACTTTATTTAGTCTTTCAATAGACTCAGAAAAAGATGTATTAAAATCTTTTTCTTCTTGATCTTTTTTATTTATCATTACATCACTCCTTCTTTACAAAGGAAGGAAAGGAGGATTCCTATTCCCCCTTACCTACCTTTTAAACTAAAATCCATTAGTTATCATCACATATACAAGTCGCACGACCTGTAAAGGTTCCTTTAGCAACGGAATTAGCATTAACGAATAACATTCCAATTTCCTCGTAACCTACATATGCAATCAACGCTCTCTTCGGTTCATCATCAGGCATCAAGATCAAGTCAGTCCTAACTGGAAATACTCCAGTAAACCGAGGCTCGGAGAATGCATAAACAGTATTATCTGGAACTAGACGCGAAACGATAATATCAATTCCCCAAATGTTAGCCATCAATCCAGTTTGCATAATTTCTCTCTGCGTCACAGGATCAACGTCATTACGCTGCCAAGACCTAATATGCGAATAAGATTTCATATCCATCAAGAAAGCATAACACGGTAAATCGTGATCTTGAATAGTAGTAGCCAATTCGTTCAGAAAATCCTTATTAAGACCAGTAGTACTAGTTACGTAAGGATTATTAGTTTGATTAGCAGCGGCAGTAGCTAATGCCAAAGCTAAAAACTGTGTATCCTCTTCTAACTGTACATGAATACGAATCTTCTCCTGCATTCGGTCGAGGACATTGAACCTACGCTGTTGGATTTCTGACAACCTAATTCCGGAAGGAGCAAAAATCTCCCAAGTTTTAGGCTCTACATACTCTCCTTCAACGATAAAATCAACAACCTCTCCTCTTTTAGCAACAGTAGTGGCAAACCCATCAATATCTTTCAGTTTTGTTACTCTTCTTTTCAGAAGGGGTTAGTCATTTCTGCTAACCTCTGCATGTTTCCATGCAGCTCGGACTATAACATAACACTTTAAGTGTTTTTTGCGTTTAGTCTCTGAAGAGCGGAAGTTCTTAATTTGTATTTCATACATGGAATTATAAAAGGACCCACCAATTTTTCAAACTGTTCTCTACTTTTATAACAAATATATAAAAAATAATATTTTCTATCTTTTCGAATTGTTGTCCATATATTAAATTTTCTTCTTAAATACTCTCTAATAATCTTTTGATCTTCTAATGGAAAAGAATGAGTACATAAATGGTATTCATCTAAATTGTTTTTACTTCCATCATCCATATACCATAAAGCAAGTCCTAAAGTAGTTAGATGTTCTAAAATTTCCTTTGAAACTCTTTTTTTTCCATTTATATAAAATTTTGAACGAAGTTCTTTCAAAGTTGGATGTGTTAAAGTTGAAAATTTAAAAGTGGGATGACCAAAATTTGTTATTGAAGATCTCACAGCCATTATAGTAAAAGAATCAAACAATTCCCTTTTATACTCTACATATTCTTTTTGTTTTGCACAATGTTCGATTGCCATCCAAACACCTCCCGATTGTTCTTTTCCTAAACAACAATCCCCTAAAACTGTTCCAATTACTGCTCCTGTTAACCATTCGTTCAAAGGTTGTTTTTTATCCCAATAAATTGTCTTTTTTCGAACACGTGGAAGATCATATTTTTTTCTATAAAACTTAACATTCCAATTTGTAACATTTAATTGAGAAGCAATAATTAAATCAGGAAGCTGTTCTACCAACACTTTTTGAACTAATGTTTTACGTGGTATAAAAGTCCATTTTGGTTTATCCTTTTTTTTCATAACTTCCTTTCTTGCTGATTACCCTTATCTTTAGAATTTTTACTTTCATTATTAAAAGTATCTAAAGCCTAACAGGGTGTTCCAGCATACGGCAAAATTTTACTACGACAAAGAATTACGCTTCATCGTACC
>JAGMCF010000203.1 GCA_023129415.1 Candidatus Cloacimonadota bacterium | reverse complement strand
TAGTTATACATTACCAAAACCAGCTCATGTGAATATTAAGATTTATAATATCAAAGGGCAATTAGTTGAAACTTTAGTTGATGAAAACAAACCTGCTGGCTATCATACTGTTGGGTGGAATGTCCTTGAGAAGTCGAGGATGAGTTCAGGAATATATTTCTATAAGTTTGAAGCTAATGATAAAGTATTAATCAAAAAGATGATTATTTTGAGATAGAATATTTCTGGGACACAAGGCTGTCACGAACTCCCGATATATCGGGATGACAGAAATTTCCTGTCATGGTGTGGACCATGACACCCGAGAAGGAAGATGATTATTTTGAGATGATGAAATCTTTGCGAAAGTTTGATCCCCAATTTAATTGGGGATTCGCAAAGTTAAATTAATTTGACAAAGATAAAATAATTTGCCTCTTTTGGTTTAAAATGTTTTAATTTAATGTAAATTTTAGCTTTTTGTAAATTATTTGTCATTGAGCAAATGATATATACAGCATTAAAGAGATAGAATCGTTTATTATCTTTCATTGTGCATTTATGAATAAAAAAGGAAAAGCTATGACTTAGCTAACATAAAGAACTTAATTTTCGCAGAATTTTTATTTGTTCTAACCTGAAAATCACCAGTTTTTAGACAACCAGAACGAGTAAGAAAGCTGCGTCTATTACGGACGCACTTTCTTATGTCTTGCTTGGCGGGTGTTTGGCGATACCTCAAGTTAGGGCATAATTGGAAGTTGCATCCTTTTTTGTTTTTTGAATATAATACTTCCAAAATAGATTGAAAAATTCAAATAAATAAATTGAATAACTAAAGATGATAACTTCTAAGATAGGTAACCCCGATAACATCGGGGATTGGTACTTTAATGTTATTGATAGGTAGTCCTGACAAGTTACTAAAAGAGTATTAAATCAGGATAATAAGATGTTAACCAATAAAAATATTAGTTCTTCTTTTATTTTTGAATTACGAATTATGCATAATGCGTATCTTAAAACGAGAGAAAGGAGAAAAAGATGAAAAAAATTACATTTATATTACTATTTATTCTAATAATGCTTCCTTTAAATACATTTGCTGATGAGAATTTAAAGGATAAAAGATCTATTCATGAAGTTACTGCTAATCAAAGCAAAATAATAGGCAAAGATGCGAAAAAGGGAGAAAGAGAAAAGTTAAAAAAGAAAGATACAATTCAGAAACAAATCGGTCTTGATAGTTTATCTAATGAGAACAAAAAAATTCAAAAAAGCAAAGAGAAAATTGAGAACCAAATTGATGTATGGAATTCATTTAATGAAAAAGAAAAACTTCAAAAACTTGAAATGTTAATTTCTGAAATTACTGCTAAAAAGGAAAAGGAGATAAACCATCAAAATATTATACTTATTGACTCATTAATGAAAAGTGCTGAAGATTTAAAAAATAAGCCAAACGATTATGATACCATTTTGAAATTCTTCCAGAAATATAACTATTATGAAAATTACTGGCAAAAACCTGATAGAGATACTCCAAAAAGACAGCAGGAAACTAAAATTGAAAAAGATGGCCAAAAAGTTACAATAACAATAAGACCTCATAATAGCACTTGGTGGACAGGTTCAGTATATAAAGATATTTTGGGTTTGTATGTTAATGAAGATAAAGATGTAAAAGCTGGAGATAATTGGGTAGGAACCAAATGGAGATCTTATGCCAGATTTGATATTGATGATATCCCGGATAATGCTGATGTTATTTCAATAGAGCTAAAAGCATGGACTCGCGTTGCATCTTCAAGTTCTAACCATAGATTAGAAGTAAAAAAGTTAACTGTTGATCCATTGTATACTGGAGGTAGTACATTATACAACGATATTGGGAATGGTGCTGCTATAAGTTCTTTATGGGATGCTATGTGCTATCCTAATCAGTACCATACCATTACCTTATATTCTAGCGCAAACCAAGATTTAGAAGACCACTTATCGTCAGGTTATTGGTGGTGGGCAGTAGGATTTCAAGAATATCAGGATAATGATGGTTGGGGACAATTTGATGGATATGATTGGGAAGAGCCATATTGTATTGTGACTTATGAAATATATACTGCACCAGATATTTGTAGTGTAACCCCTGTAAACACCATTCCTTCTAGCGAACCCTATCAGTATTGGGACTTTGAAGTTAATATTGATGCTCTCTGTATTAATGGAACAGCAAATAATGTTTATATAAATATTACTGATGATCAATCGAATGATTGGGGAACTTTTGGTCCTTATGACTTTGTAGGTTTTGAAACATGGGATAATAGAGTTTTTGGTACTTGGGACTATAACTGGTATGAATTCACCTCCCCCCAAGAAGTTTGTTTTACTTTTTATGCTTATAATACTCTTGGTTATGATTATTATGTAAGATGTATAATAGTTGATGGAGTTGATCAAGATCCTTACATAACCCTAACACCATCAAGCCATGATTTTGGGAATCAATTGGTAAATACACCAAGTCCTTATTATTCATTTACATTGGAGAATACTGGAGGGGGTACGGCAACAGGTAGTGTTTATTTAACAGGTAGTAACGCAAATCAATTTGAAGTACATACAGATGACCAAACTTTTGCATTAATTCATAATGAAACAAAACCAATAAGGGTTAGATTCAAGCCAACTTCAACGGGATATAAATCTGCCACTTTGAAAGCAGATGGTGATCCCCCATGTAATAATGCAACAGCAACAGTTTCGGGCACTGGTATAGATGACCAATACCCTGACCTAATAGTTCAATCATTTAATATTCCAGATGAAACACAATCTCCATCAACAATATATGCTTCTGGTTCTGTAAAAAATCAAGGGGATGTTTCTTCCAATCCTTGTAATTTAGGGTTTTATCTTTCTATAAATTCTCAATGGGACCCTAGTGATACTAATTTGAATGCAGATATCTCAATAGGACAGCTTAATGCAGGAGAAACACAATCATTTAGTAATCATCCAATTAATATACCATCCGGGCTAAATGTGAACCAAACTTATTATATTATTGCTTATGTTGATGATGGAGAAATTATAGATGAAGGAGATAATGAGAATAATAATACTAACTCTCAAGCAATAACAATTATACCACCGGATATTATTGCAGGTAATTTAAAAATTACGGGTGATAATATAAGTGGGTCAGCTCCTAATTATACTATTGTAGATAATATCCAGATAGGTCATAAGGATTTGACTGGGTATTTGTTAAACATCCCTAATGGAACCGTATCTGTTAATACTTCAAATGAAACTATTACTGTTACAAGTGGATGTTCCTCTTTTAACATCCCTGTTAGTGGTTGGTCATGGGATTTTAACTCTGCTGCCTCATGGTCATTTAATTGTCAAAATGCCACCGCAATGTTCCAGGCAAATCTTTATATTGGTGTTTATAAAAATAGTAAAACAGACATAAAACTTTATTCAAGCCAGTATAATTTAAATTTTTGGTATAAAAGTATCAATGCATTAGCTAATTTTACTGCTGGAGTTCTAGCTAATTTGTTAAATATTAATGTAAATATAGATCTTGATGATACATTATTTAGTTTCGGTTTAGAAACAGGAGTAGAATTTGATCTTCCGCCTGTTACTATTGGAATTGCACAATGTGGACTTAATTTGATATTTAATGTGTTGGAAACATCAATTGAATTTGATGCTGATATTGGAAATTTACTGACTTTAAAGTTAATAGATATAGATAGTGCTGGATTTAGCTTTGCCCCTCTTGGTTCTGTGTCCATCGGCCTAAAATGGGATGTTGATGGTGATTCGCTTCGTTTTACACGGGATACAGGAATATCAATTCCTTTAACCCCTGTCTTAAGAGAACAAATATCTGATGATGATTATTATGAAATGGTAGAAAAGGGTATTATTGTTGAAAA
>JAGMCF010000202.1 GCA_023129415.1 Candidatus Cloacimonadota bacterium | reverse complement strand
TGAATCCTAACTGCCAAACCCCAGTCCCGAAAGCATTCGGGACGGGGTAAACAGGCATTTTCGTAAAATCTTCGAAACTCATAATCTATCTCTTTATTTAAATCTTCGTCTTAGCCTTCGCCTTAGCCTTTTTTAATCAATTAGCTAAGCCATGTTCTTATTATGTTTTTATTATGTTTTTTTAATTTTGTAAAATTGTAGTTAGAAAATTTTCTGGTTTAAGTAACTGTTGAGCAAGGGTTTGAATATTCTTCGGGGTAATGTTTTCAATTTTTTTTATTACTTCATCAACGGATTCAACCTTTTTTGTATAAATATACTGCCTTGCTAAACGGTTCATTCTTGCTGTTGTGCTTTCAAGACCCATAACCAAACTTGATTTTAATTGAGCTTTGATAGTTTTTAACTCAGATTCTGAAACAGGTTTTTTTATGAGTGAATGAATTTCAGATTGAATTAATTGTAAACATTTCTTACTATTTTCAGGATTTGTTGCTGCATAAATACCAAAGCATCCTGTATCATGGTAAAAATCAGTAAAGGAATGAATGTCATAAGCAATTCCATATTTTTCTCGAATATTTTGAAACAGTCGGGAACTCATACCTACCGATAAAATAGAGTTCAAAACGAGTAGTGTGAATCGATTTTTGTTAGTATATGGAAATGTTCTGATACCAGTAATTATATGTGTTTGGTGATTGGTCCCATCATTAAATATTTGTTTCTTTTGCTTTATATTTGGAATAGGGGTAAATTCTCTTTTAATATTTTGAATTGATATATTTTTAAAGTATTGTTTTGCATATTTGACTAATTCATTATGCTCCAAAAACCCTGAAGCAGTGATTATAATTCTATTAGGATTATAGTAATTTGAAATAAAATCTGTGCAAATATTCTTTTTTATTTTTGTTATGTCCTTTTTATACCCTATAATTGGATATCCAAGAGAATAATCTGGAAATAAGTTTTCATAAAATCTTTCAAATATTTGTTCACCAGGATTTTCTTCAATTTCACTTATTTCGTCAATTATAACGCTTTTCTCTTTTTCAATCTCATTATCAGGTAGAATAGAATTCTGGATGATATCTGAGAGTAAATCAATACTTTGTTCGAGATGTTCACTTAAAATGCGTGCATAAAAGCATGTGAATTCCTTACTGGTAAATGCATTTACAGCACCCCCAAGTGATTCGAGAAAGTGTGCAATTTCATATTTGTTGCGTTTTGAAGTGCCTTTGAAAAGCATATGTTCAAGAAAATGAGCTACTCCACGATTTTCAATCGTTTCATCACGAGAACCAGCATTTATCCATACACCTATTGCTATTGAACGAACATAATCTACTTTTTCTGAAAGGATTTTTATACCATTATCTAAAATTGTTTTTTTGTATGACATATAGCGATACTCTTTCTGGTTTATACACCATCTCGTTTCCAACGCCTTTCCCAATTGAATTGGGGATTGGGAACGCATATTCATTCCCAAGCTGGGGCTTGGGAATGAGAGGTAATTTTGGAATTAATCAGATAACATTTTATTTTTGACAGCATCGAAAACTGAATCTGGCACATAGTCTTTAATAGATCCCCCCAAACCGATAACCTGCTTGATTAGACTTGAGCTAAGATAAAGATATTTATTTTGTGGAGTTAGAAAAACAGTTTCAACATCTTCACATAGATTACGATTGGCAAGTGCTAATTGTAATTCATATTCAAAATCTGAAACAGCCCGTAAACCTCGTATCATTACAGATCCCCCTTTTCTTCTAACATAATTAACGGCTAATCCATCAAATGCTTCAACTTTCACATTATCTATATGCTCGGTTGCGATTTTAGCAAGATGAACTCGTTCTTCAAAAGAAAAGAGGCATTCTTTATTAGTTTCTTTAGCAATTGCAACTATCACTTTCCCGAATATTTTACAAGCTCTTTCAATTATGTCTATATGACCGTTAGTTATCGGGTCAAATGTACCCGGATAAATTGCTACATTATTCATCTTATCCTTTTGAAACTTGAAATTTGAAACTTGATACTTGTTTTTTCTTCCAGTTTCAAGTTTTTAGTTTCCAGTTTCACTCTTTTTTTGCCATTATCTCTTCTATCTCTTTAATTTCCTTTGGAATCATTGATGAAAGGACTTCACATCCATTTTTAGTTATTAAAATATCATCTTCAATTCTTACACCGATTTTTTCTTCTTTGATATAAATTCCCGGCTCAACAGTAATAACATTTCCGACTGTTAATTTTTTTTCTCTATCACATAAATCATGTGCATCCAACCCAATATGATGGCTAACTCCATGCATATAATACTTCTTATAGTCTTCTTTACCATCAGTCGCGGCTCCCGATATATCGGGAGACGGAGAGGGAGAACCTTTGGATTTTTTTGTGATTAGTTTTAGTTTTAAAAGAGCTTCTTTCATCAGTTCAATTGTTTTATCCTGTAATTCTTTTAAGGTTACACCAGGTTTTACCGAATCAATTATTTTCTTCTGTATTTGAAGGACTTCTTTATATACATCTTTTTGTCTTTTACTAAATTTTCCTGACACAGGAAATGTTCTTGAAATATCTGCATTATATTCATTACATTTAGCACCAACATCTAAAAGAACAAGATCATTCTTTTTAATTTTAGAATTGTTTTTCTCATAATGTAATATCGTTGCATTTTCACCGCTTGCTACAATAGGAGAAAATGCCAATTGCTTTTCTCCTCGTTTAGTGCACTCAAATTTGAAATATGCTTCTAACTCATATTCCATCATTCCGGGTTTAGTATGCTTTAATATACTTCTTATTCCATAATTTGTATATGAAATTGCTTTTTTTATATTATTTATTTCTTCCTTACTTTTTTTCATACGGAGTTTTGATAAGAAAGGATTTACTTTTTCAATTCTAAGTATTGGGTAATGCTCTTTTATAAGATTTAATTGGGATAAACCATAGGAAAGATTAGAATTAATCAAAGAAGTTTCAATGTCATAATAGCAAATATTGGTTGATGTAGCATAGAAGTGAAGATGCCTTTCAAATTCATCTGAATAGTAAACGGTTTCTATGCCCGAAATTTCCTTTGTATTATTTTTGGATAATTTTTTACCGAGCCAAACTTCAAGCTCTGGAATGTTTCTCTCGATAAATAGCAACTCTTTATTTTTCTTACCTTTTTTATACAGAATTAGTATAACATTAGGCACATTAATCCCAGAAAGATAATAGAAATTCCTCTTTTGTGCAAATTCAACTGGTAATTTACCTGGTCCTGTTCTGGCTGCATAAAAAATTGCCAATGAATTATCTTCCATTATTTTAAATAGTTTTTTTCTATTAGAAATGAAAAATTGTTTATCCATATCATCCTTTCTAATTAGTGTCTGTCCGTAAAGTGCCGTTTCGAGTTGTAAGGAGCTTGCGACGACGACTCGAGGTAGCTTGAATACGCACCTTGTCTCGACTCGTCGTTCCTTACGAGTCGAAAAACCTTAGTTTCCGGATGAACTCTAATTAGGTGATTAATTTAAAACAAAAATTTTGATTTAATGTAAAGATCGGCAATATTTTTAGAAAACTTGAAGTAAATTATATTGCTTATAATATTATTAGACTCATTACAATAATAAATTTACATATTGTTAAAAATATCCATCACCTTTTTCATATCCTCAGGCATATCTTTTTTTACAGAAACTTTCTTTTTTGTAATGGGATGGATAAATTCTAATTTATATGCATGCAAAGCCTGTCGTGTCAAAACTGAAGTGATAATTTCATTTATTTTATTTTTTTCTGAAAGTGGCACCAGGTTTATCATTTGCTTTTTGGTAGAGTAGATTTTATCACCCATTATAGGATGATGTATATATGAAAAATGTACTCTTATTTGATGAGTTCGTCCTGTTTCTAAATATACTTTTGTTAAATCAAACCCCAGGAAAGATTGGAGCACTTTATAATGTGTGATAGCAACTTTACCATCCGCCAGCTGGCGGACTGCCATTTTCTGCCTGTTCTTTGGATTTCGCCCATAGAAGGTTTTGATTGTGCTTTCCTTTTCAGTTAGAGTTCCCATAGTCAATGCTAAATATATCTTTTGAATTTTATGGTTTTCAAACATTTTTTTTAATAAAGAATGAACATAGTCATTTTTCGCAATAATCATTAACCCAGAAGTGTTTTTATCCAGTCTGTGTACAATTCCCGGTCGTAATTTAGGGGGTGTAATAAAACCAGTTTCAACATTACACTCCCCAGAAGTATTCATATTCGAAAGTTTACTAAAATGATAAATTAGTGCATTAACGAGTGTGCCTTTATAATGTCCGGGCGCGGGATGCACCACCATTCCAGCAGGTTTATTTATGATAGCGATATCTTTATCTTCGTAAACGATATCTAAATCAATATTTTCTGGAATGATATTTTTTTCTTCTGGAATAGGAATTTTAACTACTATTTTTTCATTACCCTTTAGAATTTCACTCTTTTTGGCGATCTTGCCATTTTCCAAGGATCTGCCTTTGGCATGAATTGTAATAAGATTGTTTATTAATAATTTGTCAATAAAGGTGCGAGAATAAAGGTCTTTTCTTCCAAGACTTGATAAATATTTATCTATTCGGATTTTTTCATTGCAATGAACGGTAATGATAATCTCTTTTTGAATATCAATGTTCTTGTTTTGATTTGACATTATCTATTGTGATTGTTTCATATAGTTTTTTTAAGTCAATATCAGTAATAATAATTACCATTCCGCTAAATCTTCCTTCCTCATCATGAGTAACTCCATTTCTGAAAGTAATATGTTTTTTGATTTTTGGAAAGTAGATTTTTCTTTCAGGAATTAGCATCTTTTTTGAAAAGGCTTCTTCAAGATATTTTAATACTTCTCCTTCAAAGTGAAAGCCAAGTAAAGGTGGGCTACCCTCAGTAGAAGAGATTCCAAATAATTTCTGTGCATGATTATTTATTAGAACGATTTCGAATTTATCATTGATAATAATCACTCCATCATTGCTATTTTTTAGAATCAGATCTAAACGATTTCGATTTTCAATAATTTTAACTTTTTTTGCATTATCAAATGTTTTTAAATTATTAAGCATAATATTTGTTGAATGGATTAGTGAAGAAACGGGACCCTTTTTAAACTCTTCTGGGATTGTAATATCTAACTTGCCTCGTTCGATTTCATTAAAAACATTTTCAATAGGTTTAAAAGATTTATTAAGAATAATTGGCACATAAAAAAGTAAGATTATTCCTATTATGATTTCAATAAAAAGAAAAATATATTCCATAGTTAGAATTCTATCCTTAATTATAAAATGTATATCATTCTCATAAGTATAATGTATTTTATTGATATAATGAATAATAAATGCTGATTGAGCTACCAGAATAATCAACATTAACAGGACAATTATTCTTAATTTTGTTTGAAAAGAAGGTTTCATAATCATCTCCTTTGAAATGGATTAATATGAAATTTCAATGATAATTTTATATAAAACATAGTGGACACATATTTATTTTGTAATAATAGTTTTCAATATTATTTTTTTCTGATTTTTTTTTCAGACATCTTAATTAATTTATCAATATCTACCTTCTTTCCGACTACTAAGATTTTGTCTCCTTCATTTAAGACATCATCAGCAGAGGGAATAACATTGGTTTCTTCTTTTACTATATTATTTCCGTCTTCGTCAACTGTGGGTTTAGAACTTTTTATAGCAATAATTCCTATATTATAAATATTTCTGATCTCTAACTCTTTAAGAGATTTACCAAGAAAGAAGGTTGGGACAGTAATTTCAACTAAACTGTGATCTTTAGATATTTCCATATAAGTAAAAATATGTTGTGAAACTAAAAGGTTAGCAATTTCTCTTCCAACATATTGTTCTGGGAAGATTGTTTTTTGAACACCCATAATTTTAAGAATTCGAGCATGAAGAACACTATCAACTTTAGCGATAATTCTTCCAACACCAATTTTTCGTAGTATCGCAGCAGTAAGAATACTTACTTCTTTATTCTCACCGATTGCAAGAATAACAGCATCGACATTATTAATATTCGCAGCTTTTAATGCTTGTTCATCTGTAGAATCAAGGCAAATCGGATTTGTTACAAAACTTCTAACTTCCTCTACTTTTTTTTCATCATTATCAATTGCTATTACTTCCGCACCTTTTTGAGTTAATGTTTCTGCAACAGTAACACCAAACCTACCTAAACCTATTACAGCAAATTGAGCCATCTTTCCTCCAAATTTTAAAAAATATATTTAATATGAATTCCACAAATTCAGCAGAAATAAATACATTGAATATGCTAATATGCAATTGGCCCGTTCTCCGTAGTAGCCTACTCCGCCAAAGTAGCTTTGGCTACGAAGGCTGGACTACGAAGGGTGAACAATTGGCAGTTGGCAGTTTGCAATTTTTCCCTTTTGCTTACGCCAGCCGGCGGATTGCTCACATTATTCAATTGCTTTTATCATTGCCTACTGCTTACTGCCTATTGCTTATTGAATTTATTGTTAAGCCTTATTTGAGCGGAATCCCTTTTAAATTAATAATTTTTATTAATCTATAGCTTTTTCTATCCAATCGCAATATCCTCTTCAGTATAATGATAATGAACCTTAGTTTTCTTTTCTCCTAATGCAAATGCAATTGTAAGCGGTCCAACTCTTCCGAAGTACATAAGAAAAATTATTGCAATCTTACCAATAACAGTCAAGTTTGGTGTTAATCCCATTGATAGTCCTACAGTACCAAAGGCTGAGAAAGCTTCAAAAATTATTTTTTCAAAAGGAGATTTTTCTGATAGGCAAAGCACTAAAATTAGACTAATTAAAATTGTTATTGCGATGGCAACTAATGACATAACTTTTTTTGTTACTTTTTGAGAAATTGTGCGATTGAAAACTTCCACATTTTCTCGTCCTTTTATTATTGACCAGACAGAGAGAATCAAAACTGCAAAACTGGTTGTTTTTATTCCACCACCAGTTGAACCAGGCGAAGCTCCGATAAACATCAAAACTATCATAAGCAAAGAAGTAGCATAACCAATTTTCCCAATGCTTATAGTATTAAAACCAGCAGTTCTTGTAGTTACCGATTGAAATACAGATGCTATTAATCCGTTTTTCAAGGGCAGATTTTGAAATTGGTTTTTATATTCAAATAAAAAAATCAGTATAGCACCAACAACAACCAAAAAGATAGTTGAGGTTATTACAATTTTTGAGTGTAATGAAAATGATTTAACCTGTGATCTTTTAAAAATATTATTTTTAATATCTAATAATACTGCAAAACCGATTCCCCCACAGATTATAAGAGAAATCATAATAATATTTACTGACCAGTTATTTTGGAATTGAGCAAAGCTATCAGAATATAAACAGAATCCAGCATTACAAAATGCTGAAACCGAATGAAAAATCGAATAACCTAATGCTGTTTGAAAATTTGGTACAATAGTTCGAAATTTTATAAAGAGAAGTGCTGCACCTAATATTTCAAAAGAAAAAGTAGTTATAAATATTGCTTTAAGCAGGTTAACCATACCTGATTGATTTGCTTCACCCAAAACCCCTTGTAATAAGGATCGTCTACCTAAACTAACCTGTTTGCCCAAAAGCATTATCATAGCAGTGGAGAATGTCATAATACCTAAACCACCAATTTGCATAAGAAGAAATATAATGATTTTTCCAAATAATGAGAAATCTTTACCAGTATCCATTACAATAAGACCTGTAACGCATGTTGCAGAAGTTGCAGTGAACCCGGCATTTATCAAACCAATGCTTTCTCCATTAGATGATGCAATTGGTAAGGTTAAAAAGGTTGTGCCAAGAAGAATAACAAATGCAAAACTAATTAAAACAACTTTTGCAGGATGATTTCTGAATCTAGAGAAAATTGTTACTGCTGGTTGGGATGTAGCAATTATATCTGAAAATATAATTGCTTGGCGGAGTATAATATAAGATTGGAAAATTATTAGATGTTTGGAAAATAGAAAAAAAATAACAACTGCAATAAGATCAATAATAATTTTCTTAATATAATTTAAATCACCCTTTCTGTAGATAATTTTTATAATATTAAGAACTGCAAAGTAGTATAAGCAAATTTGAGTAATTTGATTGAAAATTGGAAATGATATTTGTAATAAATATTTATAAATTAAAAAAATTGAAAATATAATTGCAACTGGAAACATCACAAATTCAAGCAGTTTCCAATATTCGTATTTTGCTTTATAAATTTTATACATAGTTTGGAATTTTATCAGTTCTTTAGAGTATTAAATACTGAATTAAAAAATTGGTTTCTGAATTATTCTCCTTCTTGATAGTATAATTACAAATTTAGTAAAATTACTATTTTTAATAAAGGGAATTTATATGATCTTATTGATACATTGTAGGTATAAACTGTTAATTTTTTTTTATAATAGGTCGTTTTTCCTTTTTAACTTTTGTGCTTTTACCTTTTAATCTTCTTAGATAAAATAGTTTAGCTCGCCTTACATGTCCTCTTCTAATAACTTCAATTTTTTCAATCAAAGGTGAATATAATGGAAAAATTCTTTCAACAGCAATTCCATGGCTAATCTTTCTAACAGTAAATGTCTTATTAATTAAAGAACCGCGTTTCTGAATGACAATTCCTTGATAAGTTTGCTTGCGTTTTTTTTCTGTTTCTTGTATTGTAAAATGAACTTTAATTATATCACCTGGTTTAAAGTATAGAACTTCCTTTTTAATTTCTTCCTGACTAACTACTTCCAATATATCCATAATTATACTCCATTGTTTTTATATTAATTAAAATATTTCGGAATTTATTTTTTTGAGATAATCTTTCTTTAAATGACAAATTCGGATTATAAAAATGATTTATAGTATTACAAATAAAATCTTTGTTTTTTTGGAAAAAAATTAAATTCCAAATTATCCATCCTCCGAAGCAGAGCTTCTGCGGAGGACGGGCAAACACCAAATAACAAATAAATCTCAAATCCAAAATTCTAAATAAAAATAAACTCCAATGACTGAAATAAAACATTTTGGTCATTTGGTTATTGGATTTTGGAATTTATTTGGAATTTATAATTTGGTATTTGTTTTTTGCGGTTTACCGCGCTATGATTTACCATGACTTATTTTAGTATTTTAAATGGAAATTAACAATTTATTGATATTCTTTTATTCGTATTCTGCAATTAACCTATCAAGAGTTACAGAAACTGCACTTCGTACTGAAAGATGGTTATAGTTTCTGACACCTTTAATTTCTTGAAGATGGAAATTGCTTTGATTTATAACTTTATCAGCAAGTCCATTTCCAGTGCCAAATAGAATTAATTTTGGAAAAGACCTTCTCAATATATCTCTAACCTCTTTGTATTTAAGGCTTCCTGTAGCCTTTCTTGCTGATGTTGAAATAACAATTGGTTGGCTATTAAATTTCTTTTCAATCCAGACTTTTGCAGATGAAATATCAGAAACGAACTCAATAATATCAAAAGCATCAAATCTATCGATATTATACCTTTTGGCAATGTCTGATTTCCAAAATTTTTTTAATCTAATAAATATCTGCTTTTGAGATTCTTGAGGATTAATAATAAATAAATTCATTATCCCATATGTTTTGCATGAGCGAGCAATATCGTGGAGATCTAAGTTTGTAATAGATGTACACACAGTTTCTCGTTTCTTATTATATACCGGATAATGAACTAAGCCAACATAAATATTATCAAACATTAATTCAATCCTCCTTGAATTTTCTTTGTATGTTCTATTTTTTTATTTTCTTGCCATTCTAAAATTTTTTTATGATTACCAGATAAT
The DNA here is from genome assembly GCA_023129415.1 of Candidatus Cloacimonadota bacterium. Classification (GTDB taxonomy): domain Bacteria; phylum Cloacimonadota; class Cloacimonadia; order JGIOTU-2; family JGIOTU-2; genus JAGMCF01. Next base: position 9,235 of record JAGMCF010000202.1, on the reverse strand, counting down.
AAAATATCTGGAACTTTATATCCCCGATACTCTCTTGGACGAGTGTAATATGGGCAATCTAATAATTTATCTTGAAAAGAATCAGTTTCTGCAGATTCAATATGAGTTAGAACTCCTTTTAGTAAACGTGTAATTGAATCAATAATTATCATTGCTGGCAATTCACCACCAGATAGAACATAATCACCAATAGATATTTCTCGATTAACTAAATGCTCACGAACTCTGTAATCAATATCTTTGTAATGACCACAAATAAGAATAATATAATCCTCCTGACAAAGTTCCTTTGCAATATTTTGATTATATTTTTCACCTTGGGGTGTTAAGTAAATTATTGGAAATTCTTTGCCTTTTATCAAATTCTTTCTCTTATTTTTTATGTAATCAATTGCTTCAAAGATAGGTTCAGGTTTTATTATCATACCATATGAACCACCATACGGATAATCATCCACTTGTTTATTTTTATCGTGGCAAAAATCTCTAAAATTAATTAGTTCAACAGAGATTAAACCTTTCTCAATAGCACGATTTACAATGCTTTCAGATAAGGGACCTTTAAACATCTCTGGGAAGAGGGTTAGTATATCAATTTGCATCGAGTAATCCTTCAATTGGATTAATTATGATTTTCTTATCGTGCTTCAAGATTTTTTGAATAAATTGATCGCAAAAAGGAATAAGAATTTCTTTATTTCCGTTTTTGACAACTAATATATCGTAGGCATTAGTTGGAAAGATACTATCAATTTTTCCAATTATTTCATTATCTTTAGTGATAACTAAAAATCCTTCAAGTTGAAAATAATAGATCTCATCATCTTTAAGAGCGTGAAGTTCATTTTCAGCAATCATTAATCGAGCGTTTTTTAAGTTCATAGCTTCTGCTCTGGTATTTATATTTTTGAATTTAATGGATATAGAATTTTTCATAAATATGCATGATTCAATGTGTTTTAATCGTACTGTATTATCAGAAAAAACAATAAAAATGTCTGATAATTCCTTATAATGTTCTGGAAAATCAGTATCGGGAATAATGGAAACAGAGCCATTATTCCCGATTGCCTTTTTAATAATACCAATGGAAATTAGATCTTCAACTTCCATTCATAATGTTAATTATTCGAGAATTTCTAATTCAGATCTTTTACCGTGCTTGGTTGATACTGAATTAAGAATGGTTCGCATAGCATTAGCAGTTCGTCCACCTTTACCAATAACCTTTCCAACTTCACCTTCTCCAACGCGTAATTCGTAAAGGGTGACTCTTTCGCCAGCTACTTCCTTTACAACGACTTCATCAGGATTATCAACTAATGCTTTAGCCATGAATTCGACTAACTCTTTCATTCTGCACCTCCTGCATTGATGTTATTCACTGATTTCTCAGTTTTTTCATTAATTTCAATATTTTCTTCTTTAATTATTACCGATCGCTCAATTGATACTTTCTGACCATGCTTTATTTCATGTATTTTTTTTAGAATTCCAGCTCGTTTTAAAAGTGACTTTACTGTGGGTGAGGGAATTGCACCTTGAGAAAGCCAGTAGATTGCTCTTTCTTCATCAACTTTATAAATAAATTCCTTTGGCTTTGGATCATAAAAGCCAATTCGTTCAATAAATTTTCCATCTCTTTTTTTGCGAGAATCAACAACAACAATCCTATAGGACGGTTGATTCCGAGCACCAGTTCTTCTCAATCTGATTTTTACTGACAAATAATACCTCCAAAAATTATATTGTTATTTATTTACTTATCTAAAAATAGAGTCAAGTTTTTCACTTAAAATATTTTTTTCAATTGAGAAATATCATCAATTAAAAAATCTGCTTCCTTAAGTTCGGATTTATTTCCATATCCATATAGACAACCAATAGTAATGCAACCATTTTCTTTACCTGCTTCAATATCATAGAATCTATCACCAACAATAACTGCACAGTGGCTATTCAAATCAGTAATCAAATTAGCAACTATTTTGCTTTTTGTTAATCCTTTTTTGTCACCAATACATTGTGTTTTATCCATATATTCGTCCAAATGAAATACCTCTAACACAGTATTAAAATAAAACGAACTACAATTGCTTACTAATACTAAATTAAATCCTTTACTTTTAAGATACTGTAAAGTTTCAATTGTTTCATCAAAGAGTTTGCCCTTACCATTTCTTAAAGCTTCAGATTCGTTCTTTCGTATTCCTATTTGGATTTCATCAATTAAATAACTAAACTTTTTAGGTAAAATATCTAAATAGAATTGACGGGATGGTTTTCCAACCTCTTTTAATATTGTTTGTGGAGATGGAATTTTAGCATTTATTTTATGCTTTGTGTAGACATCTCTTATTGCTTTCTGAATTGCATCAACACAATATGTGTCTGATTGCAAAAGTGTTCCATCCATATCAAAGATTATTGTATCAACTTTTTTGATATTTTTCATCTGAAAATAGCACACAGATTACACTGATTAAACTGATTTACGCAGATTATTATAATTACTTTTTTCTTTAATATGCCAATCTTATTACTATTTTCATTCTCCTTTGCCTGCCCCGTTAAATCTTATTTTTATATTTAACTGGGGAGTCAACTCGTTGACATGTATGTTTCATCTGAAAATCCCTTTTCTTTATCTCAATTCGGGATAAACCCGAATCTACCCGCCAGCTGGAGGGTAGCAACAGGTTTATCCTGTTGCTGCTTCTTTAAACCACCTGAAATTTTCATTCTCCTTTGCCTGCCCCGCCTGCCCTGTGTCCCGATATATCGGGATTATTCCACTGGGATTAAATCTTTTCCTATTTAGGGGGTGTAATAAAATAACATATTCAAATCTAATAAATAAATAACTACCTAATAACAAGATATGAAAAACAAATATACAACTTATCCTATTACACCCCCTAAATGGGGTATCCCAATTTGTTTTCAGGACATGAATGTTTCATTTGGATTGAAGAGGATTATAGAGAAATTTATCTGTCAAGAAAAGAAAGGAATAAAGAAATGATTCTGCAATATAAAAAATTTTGAAAAATTTGACAAAAAATATTAAATTTATTTAAAAAGATTATTATTAATTCTATTTTATTTTAGATTATTTTATCGGAGGATACTAATGCATGCAATAGAATTTAGAACAAAAATCAAAAATGGATTTATAAAACTACCTGAAAAATACAAAGAAGTTTTAAAACATACAGTAAATGTTATCATTATAGAAGAAGATAATCGTAATATAAATATTATTGATGAACTTTTGGAATCCCCTTTATACATACGGAACTTTATTCCTTTGAAAAGAGAGGAAATTTATGCCCGAAAGTAATACTCGTTTTGTTGATTCTAATATCTGGCTTTAGGGGGTGTAATAGAATGAGTGATATATTTATCTGTCATATTTTACTATTATATATAGTTGGTTATGTATTAGATTTGACCCGATACTTCGAGATTATTACACCCCCTTATGCATTTATTAAAAGCCAGAAACAACCAAAAACGGAAATTGCCAAAACTATTATCAAGACTAATGAAATTATAATAAGCTCTCAGATTATTAATGAGATAAGTATAAACCTACTTAGAAAAGCAAATTTTGAAGAACCCAAAATAAGAGAGCTGATTTTATCCTTTTATAGAAATTATGTAGTTATTGATATTGACAGTGTTATTTTATTAAAGGCTTCAAAATTAAGAGAAAAACATAATTTTTCCTTCTGGGATAGTTTAGGGGGTGGAATAGAGTAAATCACAAAATGAACTTTTATATATAAGCTAATCAAGCTGATTACTTATACATAAAGCTTGCTAATTTATTCCACCCCCTGAATTGTGGCAAGTGCATTATCTTCTGATGCAACATTTCTTTATTCAGAAGATATGCAAGATGGAATGGTAATTGAGAATAGATTGAAAATTGTAAATCCATTTCTATAAATTACTTTTTTGAATAATCGGAGTTTACCATAATGCATCCCAAAATAAAATCCGTTAAGGCATTAGATAATTATTTATTACTTATTACCTTTGACAATAATGTTATAAAAAAATACAATTGTAAAAATAAGTTCAAGAACCCTCTGTTTTGTATTTTAAAAAACAAAGCTTTTTTTAAATCTATAAAAGTTGACCCCGGAGGATATGGAGTAAGCTGGAATGATGAGTTGGATTTGAGTGAATATGAATTGTGGAGCAAAGGACAAACTATTTAGACTTAAATAAATATAAAAATTACAATTAAAAAGGGAGTAAAAATGTTAAAAAAATTATGCATTTTAGAAAAACTGATTCCTATTGTTATATTGCTGATACTTACAAGCTGTGCCACTACTCAAAAGCAACCCATTGTTAAAATAGAAAATATTGAAAAACCTGAAATCATCAATAATTTAGATAATTCATTATCGGATTTGACAACACAAATTACCAACAGTATTACTGAGGACGGGAAGACAAAAATAGCTGTAATAGAATTTTCTGACCTTGAAGGGAATGTTACACAATTCGGTAAATATCTTGCTGAGGAACTCATTACCAGACTATTTAGAACAAAGAAGTTTGAGGTAGTGGAAAGGCAGCTACTGAACAAAATCATATCAGAACAAAAGTTGTCTATTACAGGAATGATTGATGAAAACTCGGCAAAAGAATTAGGTCGTATTTTAGGAGTTGATGCCATAGTATCCGGCACAATAACTGACCTTGGCACAAGTTTAAAAGTAAATGCTCGGATAATCTCTACTGAAACAGGAAAGGTGTTTGGAGTAGCTGGAACAAAAATTGTAAAAGATGAGACGGTTGAAAAGCTGATGGGAATTATATCTACTGTTCAAAAGGAAGAAGTTCAAAAGGAAGAAGTTAGAGAGCAGACTGAAAAGAAAGAAATTTCTAAGGAATCATTGAAAAAAGTAGAAGTAGAAAATTTTACATTTGAATTGATAAATTGCAAACAAACCGGTCAAAATATAATTTGCGATTTACTAATTACTAATAATCTTGATGAAGATAGAGTACTAAGTTTATATGGTGGCATTCAAGCGACTAGAATATTTGATGAAGACGGAAATGAATTAGCAGCACAATATATAAAACTTGGTAATCGTGGTCCATCTGGACGTGTAAGTAATACGTTGGTCAATGGTGTACCGATACTCACAACATTAAATTTTGGCTATTCTTCAACAAAAGTTAAGTTATTGTCGTTATTAGAAATTCATTGTAATGATAATGTTTCAGGCAGATTTAAAGTTAGATTTAGAAATATCTCTATAACAAGATAATTGGTTTAAATTATCAAAAAGGGAGAAAAAAATGTTTAAAAAATTATGCATTTTAGAAAAGTTGATTCTTATTGTTTTATTGCTTATACTCACAAGCTGCGCTACTACTCAAAAACAACCCATTGCTAAACCAGAAACTTTTGAAAAATTTGAAATCACCAATAATTTAGATAATTCATTATCGGATTTGACAACACAAATTACCAACAGTATTACTGAGGACGGAAAGAAAAAGATTGCTGTAATAGAATTTTCTGACCTTGAAGGAAATGTTACGCAATTCGGTAAATATCTTGCTGAGGAACTCATTACCAGACTTTTTAGAACGAAGAAGTTTGAGGTAGTAGAAAGACAATTACTGAACAAAATTATATCAGAACAAAAGTTGTCTATTACAGGAATGATTGACCCGAACTCAGCAAAAGAATTAGGTCGTATTTTAGGTGTTGATGCCATAGTATCCGGTACAATTACGGACTTCGTTACAGATTTAAAAGTAAATGCCCGTATAATTTCTACCGAAACCGGGAAGGTATTTGGGGTAGCGGCTACAAATATTGTTAAAGATGATAATGTGAGAAAGTTGATGGGAATAATATCTACTGTTCAAAAGGAAGAAGTTCAAAAGCAGACAGAAAAGAAAGAAATTTCTAAAGAAGTATTGAAAAAAGTAGAAGAGGAATTTTATTTTGATAAAATCTTTAAAATAACCCATGAAGGAAAAGAAATTTGGAGAGTTACATTACGATCATATATATATAATGAAGTAAAAGGACATCTCGTTTTTAAATTTTTCTTAGAAAATTTTCAGATAACCGAAAGTTCCATACAACTAGTAAAAGACATAGGAGTATATCGATCAAAAGTAGTTACATACTTATTAGATAATCTTGGCAATAAATATACATATTCAGAATTTTCTTCAACAGAGGGTATTCGCGTTATGCCAAAGAGGCCTGCAGAGTTTATCTTAACTTTTAAAAATATAAAAAGTGATGCTACAAGCTTTTTTTTATATATGTATGGAACGGCATATATAGTACAAAATGGTTCTGGAAATCGTAAAACTATTCAACCATATTTTGGTCCAATTAAAATATCAAAATGAATTAAATTTATTTTCATAATAGTAAAAATGTTAAACTTTTATTCCTATCGAGAATAAATCATATTTTACCCAATTATAAGCTAAAAAGCATAAAAATTAAACAAAGCCGAGAAGTTAAAAGAACAAACTGAATAGAACTTGGAGATTCAAAATTCATAAATTCTAAAACATAGAGTATCTTATGAATATTTTTTCAAAAACTTTATCCACAATAATTATATTATCCTTTTTTCTTTTTTCTCTTTCTTATGCTGAGAAACCATATTGGTTAACGGATTATCCTTATGATGCTGATTTTTATGTTGGTATAGGTTTTTCAAGTAAAAATACTGAAAACTACATTCAAGAAGCAAAGAACAATGCAATCAATGAAATCGCTTCACAAATTAAGATAACAATTTCCAGCGAAACTATTCATAAATTAATTGAAGAGAATGGTAAGATTGACGATTTACTTAAAAAGCAAATAAATACTTCAACAAAAGAAAGTCTTGAAGATGTAGAAATTGTTGATAACTGGGATAGCGGAGATGAATATTGGGTATATTGCAGACTTTCAAAAGAAAAATACAAAAAGCAGAAACAGTTAAGATTAAAAGAAGCTGTAGATAAATCCCTGGATTTGTTTTCTAAAGCAAAAGAGAGCGAAAAAGAATATGCAATTCCTATAGCATTATCATTTTATTTTGAGTCATTAAAACCTATTGAGGAATATTTGAATGAACCATTACAAGTAAAATATAATAATCAAAATATTTACTTATTAAATGAAATTTATTCATCAATTCAGGATATATTAAATAACATTTCATTATTTCCGGAAATAGATAAATTTAATGCAAAGCTTGGTAATCCCATAACAGAGCCAATTGTAATTAAGGCAAATTATGGGAGTCTGAATAAAAGTAAAATTTCAAATTTACCGATAAATTTTTCATTTATTCGTGGTGAAGGAGACATAGATTTAAAAGCAAAAATTGATAATTCAAGCAAAGCTATATGTAGAATTCACAAAATTACTGCACCTGATAAAATTCAAATTGTAAAAGCAGAATTTGACATCCTGAGCTTAAATCCGGAATATAATAGTTCACCTGTTATAATTGCAATATTAGAGAGTTTTAAAATTCCAAGTACTAAAATAATAATTAATGTGGAAGGATTATCTGTATTTATCGGGAGTGAAGAAACTAATATGGGAAGGAAGTTAGATTTTCCATATATTGAACCAGTTTTAAAAGATAATCTTACAAATTATGGTTTTTCTTATGTTGATGATGTATCAAGTGCTGATATAATGATAAGAATAACAGCAGAGACAAGACAGGGCTCAAGAATTGAGGGAATGTGTTCTGCTTTTGCAGATGTATCAATATCCGTTGTTAATATTGCTAATGGAGAAGAAATTTATAAAGATGCAATTTTTGATATTAAAGGTTTTCAACTAAATTTCTCAAAAGCTGGATTAAATGCATTAAAAAAAGCAGCAAATAAAATTAATGAAGAGATTTTACCAAAACTGATTGAAAAAATGAATCTTTAAATTTATCCCGAAAAATTCAGTAAAACTCGAGTCGGGCTTGCAGAGCTCGACTCGGGTTTTTTAGTATCTCTGTGGCTATTCATCAATTTCAATTTCAATCTCTATTTTCCCTTTTTTATATCCTTTCAGATTTTTTACAAAGCCAAGAATTACATCTTTGAAAGTATTTTGAACAAAAGGAACAATTTTTATCTCTTTGCCATTAATTTTTAGTAATAAACTCTGCTCTCTATCAAATTTACAATTATCACGATATTTATTTCCAGCGAGGATTTCAGTCACCATTTCTTCACAGGAAAGTCCACAAGCATCACAACAGCCATTTTGAGCATAGGGGAGAACATCAAAAACTTTTTTCTCAACAATATTTGTCAATTCTTCAATTTGATTTTTGGAATGAAATACCTTCAAATTTCCATATTGATTCTTATTATTGGCATACCTTCCGGAAATTGCAAATACAGTTCCATCAACTAATTTTTCCAGTTCTTTTTCAGAGATTGCACAAACAATTCTTGGCATAGGAATTGATTTCATTCCTTCAATAATGACATAATCAGCATCTAAATGTTCCAGCATTTCATTTAATTGAAGCTGACGATGCCAGATTTGATAGGTTTCATTTAAACCTCGAGCGAATACTACATCTTTACTTGCATTCCAATGCTGCCATGAATCTGAATTCTCAGTCTCCATTGTGAATTTTTCATAATGTATATCTTTTATCGTTGCAACCTTATATCCTCGTAATTTTAGCTCCTTTACCAATTCAATTACAGTAGAAGTTTTACCTGATTTGCTGTAACCTACTACACTAAAAACTTTCATAAGTCCTCCAGATTAATTCAATTATTAAAAACATAAAATAATTCTCTGTGTTCTCCTTGCCCCGTTAGATAATTTCTGCTTAACTTGATTGAATACTTACATATTATATATATTTTTTTCAATCATTGCTTTTATTTTATAGTATGAATATCTAACGGGGTGAATAACTCTGTGGCAATTAAACATGATAAAAATAAATTATCATAAGAAATCCAGTCAAAGTACTACTTTGTATAACATAATCAAACCATCTCAATTTGTTCTCATATAAATAGGTTCGTTTTCTGTATAGACGAAATGCCCGTAATTCTAAGGAGATTGCCCGAAAACGAGCATTGGCAATTGTTCGTGCGACGACAGGAAATATTAGTGAAATATATGCTCGTGGTCTTTTCAAAATCGGTATTCTTTTTAGGTCAATGCCCCTTAATGAGAGTTCTTCTATAATGATACGAAACT
>JAGMCF010000201.1 GCA_023129415.1 Candidatus Cloacimonadota bacterium | reverse complement strand
TAAAGCTTACAACTATAATAAGTCAGCAAGAAGGACAACATGCTTCTGCAACTGCTACCGGGACTTCAATGGAGGATTTTACTGAATACAGAGATATGGATTTTACTCATAATAAGTATTTCTTCATCGGAAGCCCTGATCCTGATGATCCAAATACAATATTTCATATTTTAGAAGATGGAAAATTAGATACTATCGGTACTTTGATGCCTAAGGAAGGCACAGAGATTAGAATATTTGTGGATGATGGGAAACTTGACCTAACTGACATTACTGGTTATTCTATTGATGAAAATCATGATGACGAATATAAATTTCAGGAATATTTATTTAGCACAGATGATTTTTTTATAGATTATATAAATTCTCCACATATAATAGAGTTTTATAAGTTTATAGGAAACAACTATGTTATAGGTTTAATATATGAAGATAGAGCTGGAAATATTTATGGTGAATACAGTGACACTTTAAAAGTTAAATTAATAAAAGGAGATTATACTGATGAATCAGATACAGATTTGGCTCAAGGTGCAGCATTTTGGGATTATCAGTTAAAAAATAAATATTATCTTGGAAGCAAGAATATTCAAAGCCAAGGATTTGAAGTAGAAATATATAGGTATCTACCAAATGGAGAAAAAGAAGAAGGTATTATAGATACCACTACTTCAACCTATACACCCTATATTGAAATTCTTAATTTAGATACCAATGATGATGGAAGGGTTAATGGAAATGATGAAACAGTAGATTTAGAAAAGGGAGTGATAACATTTCAGATGCTTAAACCATTCAGAAAAGAGTGGTTTGCAAATTATGATTCAACACTTGGTAATGATATAATATATGAAAAATTATATCCTGATCCAACTGATGATTGTTTTAATCCATTTTATATTAGTGTAAAAATGAAAACAACTGCTGGTGAGATTAATCTTGGACAAATGAATGTTATAAAAAATAGTGAGAAGGTATATATTGATGGTGATTTGAAAAAACGGAATGAAGATTATACGATTGAATATGAAACTGGAATAGTGACCTTTAAGCCAGATGCTGCTCCAGACCCTAATGCAGATGTAAAAATTAATTTTGAATATGAACCCTTTTTTGCATTAGATAAAAAGAATATGTTTGGTGTGCGTGCTGACTATGAATTTAATAAGAATGCAGCCCTTGGTGCTACAATTATGTATGAAGCTGGCTCGGTTAAAGATGAGAGACCAAAGATAGGAAATGAGCCTAAAAGAATCCTGGTTGGTGATATCGATGGAAGAATCTCTATGGATTTGCCTTTTATTACTGATTTAGTTGATATGATACCTTTAATCAAGACACGAGAAAAATCTACATTCTCGCTTTCTGGGGAAGTTGCGATGAATATTCCAAATCCAAATGCCACAGAAAAACAGGAAGCATATATAGATGATATGGAAGGAGTGGTTGAATCATATTCATTGGGTATTGGACGAATAGATTGGACATTTTCCAGTTTTCCTTTAAGTATCGCGCCCGAAGATTCAATCAGAGGAGGGATGCAATGGTATAATCCTTATAATAAATTTCAAGCTAAAGATATTTATCAAGATTTGACAGAGCGCGAAGGAAAAGAGTATGTTTCAGTTTTAGAATTAAAAATTACTCCAACTGAAAGCCAAACACAGTACTGGGGTGGAATTATGAAAGCCTCTGCATCTGTTGATTTTTCTAAGAAAAAGTATTTGGAATTAACAATGAAGTCAGATGAGAATCCCGGAGATACACTCTTTATTGATTTGGGATTTATCAGTGAGGATTACTATCCAATTTTAAATCCGAATGGAGTTTTGGATGAAGAAGATGGGTGCATTAATGGTATAAAAGACGGTGAAATGGATATCGGAGAGGATATTGGACTGGATAGATGCACAGATGCTTATGAAGATGGATGGGGAGGTTGCCTGGATCCAGATGGTCCCACTTATAAACAATATTTAGAATCTGGCGAGACTGAATTGATCAATCCAGATGCAAACCCTGACGACCCAAATGGCGACAAAAAGGAGTATGCACGACAATCTACAAACTATAGCAAAATCAACGGCACAGAAGGAAATGATAAACTCGATAGTGAGGATTTGAATAGAAATAATACTTTGGATGTGAAAAATAATTATCTAAAGTATGCAATAGATTTAGGTAATCTGGATATAGATTCTGAAATAGTAATTTCCGAATCTGAAAATAAAGAATGGAAATTTATTCGTATTCCATTACAAGATTCAACTTATTATAATAAAGAAGGTATTGGAAATGTTGATTTTTCTCAAATCAAATATGCAAGAATATGGGCAAAAAGTTCTTCCTCTTCATCATTAACTATTGATATTGCATCTATTGATGTTATTGGTAACAAATGGAAAGCTTCTGCAATACTGGATACCACTCTTCATACTCCCGATAATTTAGAAAACGATGAAGTATTTGAAATTGCAACAGATAATAATAAGAAAAATCCTAATTATACTCCGCCACCAGGTTCAGTTGATAAAAGAGAGGAAAAAAGAACAAAAGAAAAGCAGATTGAACAGTCAATATTTCTTGATTGCAAAAATATTCAACCCAATCGTTATCTTTATGCAAGACAGAATTTTGCTGATGCAGTAAATCTTCTTCTATATGATA
>JAGMCF010000200.1 GCA_023129415.1 Candidatus Cloacimonadota bacterium | reverse complement strand
TTATCATGTTGTCCCTGATGCACTTGGTGAATATATAAAACATATTGATTGCTGGGCAAAATATCTCGCTCCAGATGTAATTATGATTATAGAAGTATCACCAAGCCACTCTCACTATGCTCAAATAGAAGCTGCTGTTGATTATTTTGAAAGTCAGCCAAGTTGCTATGGAACTCCTTATCAGGTTGAGAGAGTTTATACTCATTTGTATGAACCTTATATAAACTCACTCATTTTGAATAACAAGGTTCTTGTTCCCATAACTGGAAGTGGGTGGGATGATGATGCAATTACTGCCTATGAATCTGCGATGCCAGGACATGAAGTCCTTGGTTTTACAGGTTCATGGTATAATACAGATGCACTTCACTGCAGAACTATGGGAGTAACAGATAGAGGAATGTTATATATTAAGCACACGCCTGTTGAAGATACTGTTTATACGGCAAATGACTATTTTGTTCAAGCCAACATAATTCCTTATAGTGGTGAGTCAGTGATTGCAGATTCTACTCTTGTTTATTGGAAGACTTCAGATGATGATGAGTTTAATGCTATTCAAATGCAGCATGCTGGTAATCGCTACTTTGCATTCATCCCAGCTCAACCTGATGGAACAACTATACAGTATTATATCCACTCTGCTGACAGTTCTGGTCGAAGTGAAAATCATCCTTACATTGGTGCTCCTGATGCTCATTCATTTTATGTGCAAAGTGGTGTCAGCACAGATACACAAATAGCATCTCAGAAAAACATAATCCTATATCAAAATTATCCTAATCCCTTCAGCACCTCCACAACTATATCTTTTTTCAACACAAAGCCCTCAAAGAACACAAAGATAAAAATCTATAATATAAAAGGACAACTGGTAAATGAATTTAAAATTCAATCCCCGATTTACTCGGGGATAAAATTGAAAATTAATGAAATCATCTGGGATGGAAAAGATGAAGAAGGAAAATTACAAACAAACGGCATATATTTTTATAGCTTAAAAATTAATAACAAAATTATACAAACAAAGAAGATGTTACTGATGAGATAAAATTGTTAAATTAATAGATTCTAAATAATATTTAATGATAGTGTAATTTATATTCTATTTAATTTTTTAAGATGTTCTCTATAATTTGTTGAAAAGATATGTCTTGATTTCTTACCAGCGAAAAAGAAAAAGTAATCGGTTTTTGCTGGGTTCAGTGCAGCACAAATTGACTTAATGCCTGGATTGCAAATAGGAGTTGGTGGCAAGCCGAGGTGTTTGTATGTATTATAAACAGAATTAATCTTTAAATCCTCATAATAAATTTTCTTTCTCGACTTTCCTGATAATTCTAATGCATAAGCAACTGTTGGATCTGCTTGTAGAAGCATTCTATGGGCAAGCCTATTTTTATAAACTCCTGCAATCAAAGCCCTCTCATCATCACAAATTGCTTCCTTTTCAACAATTGAAGCTAAAATCAAAAAAGAATACAAAGAATCAAAAGGGATTTTTTCAGGATGAATAGTATTAAACTGAAGAAGAAAATTATCAACCATCATTTTTATTATATACTCTTCATCTGCAAAATATGGGATGTAATATGTATCTGGGAAAAGAAATCCTTCTAAATTTTCTGATTTAATATTCAAAGATAAGATAAATGTTGTGTCTGCTGTCAACTGAACAAATTTTGAATAATCTGCTAAATTATTTTTTGCAAGTTGATATGCAATTTTACGAACTGTAAATCCTTCTGGAATCGTAACAGAATGTTTCACAATCTCAGCATTAGAAAGAACTCTTATAACACCAATCAAAGAATATTTTCCTGAAAAATTAAACATTCCATAATGTAATTTGTGTTCTCTATTTAATAACTTACTAATTGTAACAAACATAGAAGCAGAATGGATTATTCCTCTTTCTTCTAAGTTTTTGGCAATTCTCGAAATTGAAGTTCCTTTTTTAATGTTGATTGGAATATTTAGAATTGAATAAGGTTTAAATATACTAATAAAAAACGAAACTGAAAAAGTAACAAATATAAAAATAAGAATTAACAAAAAGAGCTTTCTCATATTTATTATCTATTCTCTAAATAATCTTTCAATATTAAGGAAGCAGCAATCATGTCCAACTTGGATTTATTCTTTTTTAAAGATTTTTTTTGGATATTCAGAACTTCGGTTGCTTTTTGAGTAGTATAGGATTCATCCCAGAATATAATTGGTAAATGTATATACTTTTCTAATTCTTTGGCAAAATTTCTTACTTGTTTTGATTTTTTTGTTTCAATATTTTCAGTATTTAGAGGAATTCCAATAACGATTTTCCCTACATCTTGATCTTTTACAATTTCAGCAATTTTAATAAAATATAATGGTATTTTCCTTGTATCAATCGTTAAATATGGAAAAGCAATAAGCTGTCCTGAATCAGATAAAGCTATACCTATATGGCGTTCGCCATAGTCAATTGCCAATAACCTTTTCAAAATAAATTATTTACCCCTTTTAGTGGGACTGTTCTTCTTCTTTAGACTGTATAGTTTACTCTTTTTATTCTTCCTTTTTGGATCTTTTTTTTGCAGATAATTTAAGTTCTTCTATGGTTGTTTTAGCGATTTCATTTTTCTTATTAATATCCTCTATCTCTTTAAACATATCTGCAAGAAAAGAATCTTTTGAAAATTCATCTTTCTTAGAAAAGATGTATTCTCCAATTTCCTGATAGCAGGAATTAATCGCTGATTTTCTAGTTGCTATTTCAAGTTTCAGTTTTGAAATCTTTGCTACATATTCAGCTTTCCCGGCTACTTTGGAAAGCACACCACTTATTTCACCTTTTACCTTATTTAACATTTGCTTTGTTTCCATTATCACCTCAAACAAAAAAATACAAAACAATCCTTAGATGTCAATTAATTTAAACACAACCTTTCAGAAAATTAAAAATTTATATTTCTCTTGACAAACAAATATTTAAAGAAGTTTTTTAATCAAATTTTTTTGAATAAAAATTATTTTATTAAAAAATGGAGGAAACAATGCAAAAATTAATAATTAAAAGTTCGTTTATGCTGTTATTGATGCTCTTTTCAATAATCTCTTTTTTGTTTGCTAAAGAATTAAATATTGATATTGTTGGTGATGAAAACAGAATCACAGTAACTGAAAATACTTATGAAAAGTTGAGTTTATTCTACAGTTTCTCAAATATCAAAAGCTTTGAAGTACAGACTGATAAAGGTGTATTTAATGAAATAATAATTCAAAACACCTACTATATTGGAGATATTGGCACACCAAAACTTCCTGCTGCAAAAAAACTTGTTGAAATTCCTTTTGGCGCAGAAGTATCCATAAATGTAAAAAATTATACAATAACCGAATACAAACTGAGTGATTATGGTATTACAAACCCATTAATTCCCGTTCAGCCCTCTCTTCCAAAAAATATTGATCCTACAACAGTAGAATTTGAGTATAACATAGAATCATATATTGTGGATTCTTATTCAGACCACGAGTTAGCCACTATAGAGATATTGGGTGTGCTGCGTGGTGTTCGACTTGCTCGTATTGATGTCTCACTTGTCCGTTATAATCCTGTAAAAGGAATGATCCAGGTTTATAACAATATCGAAGTGAGTGTAGATTTTATCAATAGTGATATAGAATTAACTGAATATACAAAAGCATCTACCTACTCTCCTTATTTTGAATCTGTTTACGAAAGAATAATTAATTATAGACAACACGGCTACCCTGCTCATCCTGATTTGACTACATATCCTGTAAAATATTTAATCGTTTCACACAGAATGTTTGAAACACAATTAGCACCTTTTATTGAATGGAAAACACAGAAAGGTTTCACTGTACTTGTCGGTTATACTGACGAAATTGGTTACTCTTATTATGAAATTCAAACCTGGATACATGATATTTACAATGCTGGAACACCAACAGACCCAGCACCAAGCTTTGTTCTTTTCGTTGGAGATACAGGACAAGTTCCATCAACAACTGGTTCGACAACTAATAAAGTTACTGATTTATACTATTGCAGTGTTGATGGTGACTACTTTCCGGAAATGTATTATGGAAGATTTTCTGCCATAAATACAACACAAGCCCAAACCCAAGTTGAAAGAACACTTTATTACGAAAAATATGAATTCGATGATCCCTCATTTTTAGATGATGTAACTTTAATTGCTGGTGCAGATTCTTACTGGAATCCACATGTGGGTCAACCAACTGTACTTTACGGAACCGAAAATTATTTCAATGCTGCTTATGGATTTGATGAAGTTCATGCATATCTTACAACCTATGCAGGATGCTATGCTACTATTGACGACGGAATCTGTATGATAAATTATACTGCTCACGGTGGTCAAACATCCTGGAGTAATCCTAATATGACCCAAACAATGGTAAATAATTTAATAAATGTTGGACAATATCCCTTAGCCATTGGTAACTGTTGTCTTGCATGTGATTTTGGATATTCAGAATGTTTTGGTGAAACATGGGCAAGAGCAACTCACAATACAACAGGTGAACCTACTGGATCAATTGGTTATATTGGTTCTGCTCCTTCTTCTTACTGGTGGGAAGATTTTTATTGGGCAGTTGGCGCATTTCCTACTCCTGGTGGATATGTCCCTTCATACGATGAAACTACATGGGGGATGTATGATGCACCATTTGTTACAGATTATGTGACCCAAGATGCATTAATCTTTATTGGTAACCTTGCTGTTACTGAAGCTCATACTCAAGGCTGGCCTACTCATGTTAGTGCCGGTCCAATTTACTACTGGCAAGCATACAATTTGCTTGGTGATCCATCCGTTGTAGTGTATATGACACAAGGTGAAGTTAATGATGTTAGCTTTGCTGGTCTATTACCAATCGGTTCAACAAGCTTTACGGTTGATGCAGAACCTGGCTCTTATGTAGGAATTTCAATGAATGGAGTTTTACATGGTGCAGCTTTAGTAGATGAATCAGGTAGTGTAAATGTTCCAATCATACCATTTACTACAGCAGGCACAGCAGATATTGTGGTAACCAAACCTCAGTATCAACCAGTTATAGAAACTGTTGTAGTTGCAACACCAGCAGTAATAGTAATAGACCCAACCTCAATTCTAATAAACACTCTCACAGATGTAACAATTTCTGTTTATGAAGAAGATGGAACTACACCTATTCCAGATGTAAATATTGAAATTTCAGGATTAGGGGCATTTGGAACATTACAAGGCATTACTGATACAAGTGGTACTTGTGCACTCAATTTTGGTGGTTACTATGGTGGTTCTGAAATCCTTAATATGCGAGGATGGAGAGCAGGTGATGAATATGATCTATTTAACGAATATATGGAAGTAACAGGAGGTTTAGACCTCACTGATCCAGATATCTGGATTACAACAACATTCGGTTTATCCGATACCTTTGGACTGAATATGCCTGCTACAGTTCACTTTACACAAGTTGAAACAGATTGTGACTATGCAATCTATATTGCTGATTTAGATACATTTATAATAGAATCGCTAAATGACTCAATAAATTACACTCCTTCTACACTTACGGATATATATGCATTTATTATAAAAACAGATTATAATGTTTACACAGAATACTTTACAACTATTGAAGTTTATGGCACAGTCTCAGGCATAGTAATAAACAGTGAGACTGGTAATCCTGTTTCTGATATTGAGGTTAAATTTTACGAACAAGGTGCTGACCCAACAACTGATGATCCAATATTCACAGACATAACTGATGTTAATGGCTTATACGAAGTTACTGATGAACAACCTGTTGATTATTATGATATCTATATTAATGAATGGGGGTTCGATCCTTATGAAGAGTTAAACTATTTCCTTGGCTACGGTTCTAATACACACGATATTGTTATTGATCCTGTTGAAAGTGGTGTGATTCACGGACAAATATACGATGATGACAAAGGAGGAGTTGGCAATGCTACTTTAATATATTATCGCTCGGATAATGGTGAAGAATTTGAAGTGGTACAGGCTAATGCTGCTGGAAGATATAGTGTTACACTCCCATTTTTCACTTATGATATTTATGTAAGTGCTCCTGAACATGTACCTTATAGAGGAACTATTACTGTTCTTGGCGATGCAATCAAAGACTATCATTTAGGTATCGCAGCATTATTCAGCAACTTTGAAGATGATGATGGAGGCTTTTCTCCCACTCCAACAACTAATGCATGGGAATGGGGTGAACCTACTGCCGGTGGCATTAGTGCATATTCAGGTATAAATGTATGGGCTACTAAATTAGATGGGTATTATGTAAATAATGCAAATTGGTATCTGCACTCACCTGAGTTTACTGTGACCTCTGATACATTTACATTCTATCATTACTATGATTTTGAAAATCCTTCTACCTTCTATGATGGGGGTAATGTAAAAATCTCAACTAATGGTGGTACTTCATTTACTCTTATTACTCCTGTAGGTGGTTATGATGGAACTATTGATGCACTTGATCAACCAGGATTTGGGGGCACAATTGATGATTGGGAATTAGTAGAGTTCGACCTTAGTAATTATGAAAATGATGATGTAATCTTAAGATGGCATTTTGCTTCTGATGGAGGAGTATATAACTACTACGGCTGGTATATTGATGATGTCCTTGTCGGTGACCCTAATAGTAGTTGGGAAGATCCTATATTTGCAGTTGGTAATAATCAATTTGCTTATGAACTTTCTCTAAATCAAAACTATCCTAATCCTGTGAGGGGCTCAACCACAATATCTTTTTCCCTTCCAAGAAATATTGCCACTGATTTACACAGATTAGCACGGATAAAGATTTATAATATCAAGGGACAATTAGTAAAGGAATTAGAAATTAGAAATTATGAATTAGGAATTGGGGAAGTTGTCTGGGATACAAAAGATGATTCTGGAAAACCCGTTGCCAATGGTATCTATTTCTATTGCCTAAAAGTTGGTGATAAAGTTGTAGATACAAAGAAGTGTTTACTTATAAGATAGGATTTTGGAGTGGGTAGCTTGTCTACCTCTGGTGGAAGTTTCTCGTGGTATATCGCTGAGAAACTCGCTTTACTTCATATTAATCGAATTAAACTTAGCGAAGGAGAAATGTTAAACTGTATTTATATCACGATGTAAATATAAGTCGTGACTAAACAGAAAACTAAAAAATAACTAAAAAACAAAGGAGACTATCATGAAACAAAACAGAAACAACTTGGTATTAGTATTAACGCTTTTGCTGGCTTGTATTGTGCTTATGCCAGGAAAAGGGATTGCTGAAAATTGTGATTTTATGGCAATGCTTGCTAAAAATGGTTCTCTAATTTCCGATTTTAACGAAGCAGACTATTTCTTTCAATTTCAAAAATATCGTTCCTGTGCAGCTTATCAAGAAGATGGTTATGGAGTGAACTATTACAAGAATGGAGAAAATACAATTCCTTTCAATTATGATGACCCTTTAGCAGACCCTTTATCTGAAAGCAATCAAACATTTTTTCTAGTTGGTGAAGGAGACCACAGTTGGTATCAGCATCACGGTCCAAGCTCCGGTTATTATTGGAATGACAGCAAATATCAATCTGAACATCCATCCAAACCTGATTATGTGTGGATTCCTAGACCAGGAGATTTAACTCCTGTCAATTTTACACATAATGATCATGGTGTATCAGTAGATATTGGTTTCGATTTTGTTGAATTTTATGGTGGACAGTATTCTGAAATGATAATCAATCCCAATGGTTGGATTGGCTTTGGTGAAGATAATTATGCATTTAATAATACTCCAATCCCATCAGAAGCAGAGGAAGCACCACTACTAGCAATTTTTGGGTTCTGGGATGATCTTAATCCGGAAATTGGTGGATCGGGTGGAGGAAATGTTTATTATGAATATCAATCAGTTGAAAATAGAATGATCGTGTGGTTTGAGCAAGTTGAAAAATATGGCTATCCGGACACCAAATTTGATTTTCAAATAATTCTTTATCTTGATGAAGAAACCACTAATAATGATGATATCAAAATTCAATATCACCAAGTTCAAGGAATAACACATTACGGAACTGTAGGTATTCAAAATGCAGATGGCTATGATGGTTTGCAGGTTGTTTATAACGGTAACTATACATCCGATGATAGTTATGTAGAAGACGAACTTGCCCTATTATTCTCCACAAATGAATATCCCGAACCTCTCGATATTGCTCAAGAACGAATAACGAATAATATAATCAATTATGATGCTGTAATTGTGTTGGGACATGACAGAGATCGAGCCGGTGTTTCCTCGCTCGCAGTCGGTCAGCATCCTTATGTATTTGATTATACAGATCCGCAACAAAATACAACAACTTACACATTTCAACATAACGGATACCATGATTACAAAAATCCAATGAGGCAATATTGTTGGGATCATGATCCAGACTGGTTTATTACACATCCGCTTAATTGGGAAATACTCGGGAATACTATTTATGATCTTGATACTGTTAATGATACGGAAATATTGTTTCATTATATCATGGCTCATGTTATCGAAGCGGGTGGAGATGTAGTTGCAGGAATGCTGGCAGCATTTAATGAAACTGAAATTGAAGATGATCAAGGTAATGTTTACAATATACGACGATATTTTCATGAAGATTGGAATGAAAATCGGATAAATGTTACGCTTTCCGATGGTGATGCTCTTTATGTTTTCAGAAATACTGCATTCTGGCACT
>JAGMCF010000020.1 GCA_023129415.1 Candidatus Cloacimonadota bacterium | reverse complement strand
TGATAACAAAAGATAAAACTCTTATTAAGAAGATGGTTTTGATGAGGTAAATATTAGGAATATGGGGGGGTTAAAAAACTTGTCCCTCCCTTGAAGGATTTTAAACCTTATAATCAATACTCAGCTATTTGTCTTTCTGGAGG
Organism: Candidatus Cloacimonadota bacterium; assembly: GCA_023129415.1. GTDB lineage: Bacteria > Cloacimonadota > Cloacimonadia > JGIOTU-2 > JGIOTU-2 > JAGMCF01. Next base: position 4,258 of record JAGMCF010000020.1, on the reverse strand, counting down.
AACTAAATAATATAGTAGAATTAGTATATTTAGTTAATTCCTATAAACAGTGATTATAGGTTTTATTTTACTGTGATGGTGATTTTTCAATAATTCTCAATTCACCAAAAACAACATTCGCCTTGATTTTAAGATAATATTTGCTTTCACTGAAACTTTTTGTTTTATATTCTGATGAACCAAGTGCAGCAACACTACCTTCAGGCATTCTGGCTCCAGCAAAAACTGAATTTACTTGAATAATGGTTGGAATTTCAGGATTGATTTTTATTATCCCTTCACCAAATATAGTGTTTACATCAACTTTAATATTTCGGTCTGTTGGTGATAGTTTAGTTAAATCAATAACACCTTTTCCAAAAACAACATTATAATGATTGTCATAGTTTCTTGCTTTAACAGTAGAATCACTGAAGATAATCGTATTATGGCTTGTTCTAATTCCAAAAGTTCCAAACAGGATTCTTAATCCAATGTAAATAAATATCAAAGCAAAGACTATTGAGAAAAAAGGAATTCTAATATGAAATATTGCTCTAAAAATAATACTGAGACCGAGTAATATTATAATAAAGCCCCAGAAAAAACTACTAAATATAAAGTTCATTTTCACACCATCCTCCAATTTTTTATAATTAATAATTCTAAATTATGATTTACTAATTATTTTGTCAATTTTTAATATTTTTTTGTCTTTTATTCATGAGTCTACTATAAAAAGTCCTTAACCGCAAATGAACGCGAATAAACGCAAATTTTGAATGTGATATTACAAAAATTACTGACTATCTAATCCACTATCTATAGGTAAATTAGTGTTATAGAAGCCCATAGGGAAAATGGAATAAAAACTGAATTTTAACCCCGTTTCATCCTTCGTAGTCCCGATATTTCGGGACGGAGAACGGGCAGGGGTTTTTATAGTGGACTCATTCATTATTCGATATTCAACATTAACAATATTAAATGTTTAGGTTTCAAAAACAATCAAAGGTACGAACATCTCTTCCTTACTTACTCCTCCATGATGTCCTATAAGATATTTCTCTTCTTCGCCTAAAACAAAATCTTTAATAATATAATTTTCTTTCATAATTAATGTATAATCTCCAATCCTATCAAATAATTTTTTATTTGGTTCGAACAGTCCAAAGAAATTTCTTTTTACCAAATCTTCACTTTTATATAAATCGCAAATATCTTTAAAGTTTTGATCAATATAATCTTCGAATTGTTTTGTTTTTGATGGACGCACATAACAGTATGCAACTCTTGGATCACCAGATAAAGGTAGAGCTAATGCATCCAATAATTTTGGATGATTTTTTAAGTGAACGATTTTGGATTTATTAGTATCAATTAATCCATGGTCTGCTGTGATAATTACAGTTGTATTTTTATTTTCAATAGATTTGAGGAGCGAGGTTATTCTCTCATTTAATTCTGTAAAATGGTTACTCACCTCGTTACTTTTTGTTCCATACTCATGGCATAAAGCATCAAAACAAGGCCAATAGGCACAAATGAATTTTTTATCATATTTGGATTTGATTGCTTTTTTAATCCTTTTAAAAAAATTAGATAGATTTTTGTATGATAATCTTTTTGCTCCCTTACAATAAGCAGTTGTGTAATCTGAATTTACATATCGCCTATTTGTTATATGATAAGATTTTCTATTTATTTTTTCAAAAACTGTTTTTTGGCTAAATATTACTTCTGGTTTTATATCAATTTTCCCAAATGGTAAACCACCACATCTTGGATTAAATGGTAATATTGTAGAAACCAATCCCAGTTCTTTCAAATAAACAAACCATCCTGTAATTGCATGTTGTTGGGTAGAAACTCCAGTTAAGAATGAGGTGATTCCACTCGCAGTGGTGGATGGAAATACAGATGTGAGTTTATCTTTGAGATGTTCCATAAGTATTGTATTCTTTCCATGAGTTGTTAAGTATTCATATCCAAGTCCATCAATGATTATCAGGACAATATTTGATGATTTTGATAGTTCGGATGGATTAAGTGACTGAATAGGTTTATAAATTGGATTATCACCACAAGCAGATGTTATACTGCTCATCAGGTTTACTATACTTCCATTTTTATAATTAGGTATATACATTAGATTTTTATCCTTTCAATCCACAAATTTTTTTTCTCAGATTTATTAGTCCAGTTATTAAGCATTTTGATTGTTTATATATTTTCTACAATCGCTCCTCTGGATGGGAACTCTCTGCTGGTTCTCCGATAATTGTCGGAGCAGATTGAACCATGTGGTTTAAATATTTGGTTCACCCCGTTAGATAAATGAGGTAAACCCCGTAGGATACTCATCCAACGGGGTAAATAATTTATATCTACTGTTGTATTAAATAGTTTTATCTAACGGGGTGAAGGTTACAAACCTGAACCAGCTTGGAACTGGCTGATCTGATGAAATATCCTGCGGATTTCACAGGTTAAAAAGCCAGTGGTTAATGCGATGATGGGCATTTGATCCTCGTTCCCAAAGCCCTCCCCTCCCCGATTTAATCGGGGATAATTGGGGATTGGGAATGTGATAATTCCCTCTCATTAACCACCAACTTTAGTTGGTGGGAAAGCACACCACACTACACCATAACCGTTTCAACGGTTTCCAGATATTTCTGCTGAAACAGTTTCCATTCCCTTGCAAAACTCATTTTCTTATGATGTTCTTCCTGATTTTTGATATAATTAATAACGGTATCAAGTTGATTCTCAGAAACCGAGAATGCTCCATATCCTCTTGCCCAGGCAAATTTGACCTTGAACATCTCAGCTTCGTTTATATCATGTGATGATGATCCTTTTAAAAATTGCATCATTGTCTTTATAGTCATATCAACCGGTAAATCAACTAACAGATGAATATGTTCAGGATTCACAAATCCAATTTTATGGTAGATATTATTCTCTGAACAGATATCCTTAATTATTTTATTAGTTTGAGAAGCTTTTTTCTTATCTTGAAAATAGGGAAATCTATCTTTTGTGCTCCAGACCAGATGTAACCAGCAGATTTTCATAGAGTGTTTTGGCATACTTTTTTCTCCTTTTGCTTTGTAAACCGTTGAAACGGTTACCTTTCTTTTTTTCTTTCTCCCACCACCAGCTAAAGCAGGTGGTTAATGCAATGATTCTCAATAACAATACACTTGAAATCAATCCAATTCCCTCCCATTAACCACCAACTTTAGTTGGTGGCAATAAAACACACCACACTAAACCATAACCGTTTTAACGGTTTCCATTGTTTTTCTGCTCATGTTTCTCAATCCAGTGTAAATATTTTTTTGGATCAATAATCTCATACTCTATCGGTTTAACAGGTTTGAATGAAATCCACTGATATTCATCAATTTGCTCAAAAGTATCTGCTGAAACTTTATACAAATAACCTACTTGAGAGGTATTGAGTTTTCCTGTTTTAATAATGATCTTTGGATTTCCGCCTTCGAATGATAATTACCAGAAACAGTTATTATTTTTATCTACTACTATTGGTAAAGAAAAAGGTATTGCAAAATTCCTGTCATGAGAAGCATAGATTGCACAAAGAGAATTTTTTGCTGAACCGATTCCTGTTGCCAGATTAGGTTTTATAATTTCTGACAGAAATCTGCTACCGTGATATAAGAATTTAATTTCTTTCATTTATAATGAAACTCCTATGTAAACATTCGAAAGCAAAACTTGGCTCGCAACGACCAACAGGGGTGTGAGTCGAGGATTGCGTCCTTTTTTAACAGGTTGTTCTTCCCGATTCATCGGGACATTTCGTCACGAGTCAAGCCCAAACTTTCATGAAACTTAAGTCAATTTTCACTTCCTTCCGCATAACTAAAGTTTATTTTTCAATCCATTTCCTGAGTTCTGAATCATTGTGGATCATCTTCCCATCTGCAAAAACACTGTAACCCATCGGGTAATTTTCATATTTTTTTGGTTTGTCGAGTGACTGCCAAACGATTTTAATATTCCTTCCCTGATATTGAACATTTTCAAGTAGAAAATAATCCAGCCCCATTGGAAGTGGATTGAGTTCGATGTGCCCATCATCCTGTGGTTCAAAACCAACAATATGCTTGATGATAATATCTATCCACCAGGAATGCATATAATCACGAAAATGGCTGAGCGGTTCTCCTGTAAGTGGATTGTATCGTTCAAAGAAATCTGCCCGGGGTTGAAGATGATTTTTTATTGCATGTTCTATTAATTCTGC
>JAGMCF010000002.1 GCA_023129415.1 Candidatus Cloacimonadota bacterium | reverse complement strand
GATATGTTAAAAATTTTAAAACAAAATTGATTAAGAATGATGGAGCAAAAATTGATTGCCTGATTACCGCTTCTTTAAGGAAAGATCATAAACAAAGGATAATTGGTTATCATGGTTTTATCAGAAATATCACAGAACAAAAATTATTGGAAAAGAACCGAGAAGAACTGTTAGAAAAAATTATTTTCGAAAATGAAAATCTTGAGAAATTAAATTTTGAATTAGACCAAATGAATATGAAGTTGAAGAGTGAAATTATTGAAGATTGAAATTATAAGGAAGATACAAATGGTCAATAGGTTCATAGATTTGATTGGAATAGTAAGCCCCTTTACTGTTGTAAATATTATCAAAGAAGTTGATATGATGAACAATGGTGAAAAAATTACATTTATTGTTGATGAACCGTTTACTATTAAGGCTGTTCAAGAAGAATTGGAAAATTATGAAGATTTATTAATTAATATAAAAAAACGAAAAAAATTATGGGAAATTATCATTTCAAAAAAAACTAATTGTAACTCCAAAGATTTGAATAAAAAAAATTTAGGCAAAGAAAGAAGGCAAATAGCAAAAGAACATGCTAAATGGGTATTAGAACAACGAAATAAGGCTTTTCGAGTGTTGTATGATACCGTATCTGAAGTTGAAGGTGCTCCAGATGAAAACCTTTATTCTATTATTTGTCGTAACTTAAGGAAGATTTCTAATACAGAATTTGCAGCTATTGCTTCTTATGATTCCTATTCTAATACATTAACTTTAAGAGGAGTTGATGGATACGATAATAATTTATATATTTATAGGAATGATTCTCCTGAAAAGATTAAGGTTTCTTCGTCATTCGTGAAATTGCTTAAAGAAAGAAAAATTCTCAATTGCAGAAATAACCATACCTTTTTGGATAGTTTATTCCCAAAAACAATTCCTGGAAAATATAGCTATGATGACTATTCACATTGGTACATTCTTTCATTTATTAGAAATAACGAGTTGCTTGCTGTTGGCTATGTAAAGTTAGAAACGAATAAAAAGCTCAAAATGAAGGATATGATTGATAATTATTTAAATTTTACCAGTATGATCTTTCAACGCGTAAATGCAATCAAAGCATTACAAGAAAGCGAAGAACGTTTTCGAAGCTTGTATGAAAACTCTTCAATAGGAATATATCGTATCACACCTGAGGGAAAAATCCTACTTGCTAATCCAGCCTTAGTAGAGATGCTGGGTTTTCCTTCCTTTAAAAAGTTGGTTGAATACAATCTTAAAGAAAGGAGATTAGATAAGTCTATGAAACGACCTCGATTTCGTGAAATGATAGAAAAAGAGAGTAAAATTAATGGATTAGAACAACTTTGGCAATTGCCAAATAATTCATTAATATTTGTACGGGAGAGTGCAGTAGCGATTCGGGATGAAAATGGGAAAGTGTTGTATTATGATGGTACAGTTGAAAATATTACTAAACGAAAAATTGTTGAGGATTCTTTACTTAAAATCAATGAGCAAAACAAACTCTTGCTTACATCAATATCGTCAATATTGATTGCAGTGGATACAGAAGGGAATATTACTCACTGGAACTCAGTCGCGGAAAAAGAGTTTAATATTAAAGCAAATAATGTTATTGGAAAACCATTCTTTGAATGTGGAATAAGTTGGGATTGGATTTCAATCAGACAATATATTAAAAATTGTTGGGATGGGAAAGAGTCAATACCAATACAAAATTTTAAATATACACATATAGATGGGAGAGAAGGATTTCTGGATATTACAATAAGTCCTTTTCCCAAGAGCAAGCAGGGCAAGATGGGATTTCTATTATTAGGTGATGAGATTACTGAAAAAAAGATATTAGAAAGCCAATTAACTCAAGCCCAGAAACTTGAATCTATCGGACAATTGGCAGCAGGAATTGCACATGAGATAAATACACCAATTCAATATATTGGCGATAATACTCGTTTTATTAATGATTCATTTGAATATATATCAAGTTTGATTGAAAAGCAGGATAATCTTCTTAATGCTGCAAAAAATGGAAATGTTACTCCTGAATTAATAAAAGATGTTGAAATGGCGAGGGATGAAACAGATATTGAATTTCTATTGGATGAGATACCAAAAGCTACAAGTGAATCAATGGATGGTATTTCACGAGTCTCTCATATAGTTAAAGCTATGCGAGAATTCTCACACCTTGATATCCAGGAAAAAGAGACAATTGATATAAATCAAGCTATTGAGAGTACAATTATTATAGCACGGAATGAATGGAAATATGTTGCTGAAGTAGAAACAGATCTTGACCCAGATTTGCCATTTGTTTCCTGTCACAAGGGTGAATTTAATCAGGTAATACTTAATCTAATACTTAATGCTATTCATGCAATCGAAGATGTTATAATGAATAACTCAGAGAAAAAAGGGTTGATAAGGATAAGCACCTCTCAAGATGGAGATTGGGTTATAGTTAAGGTTAATGATAGTGGACCGGGGATTCCTAAGGAAATTAGAAACAAAATCTTTGATCCATTTTTTACAACAAAAGAAGTGGGAAAAGGTACTGGACAGGGCTTGGCAATATGTTATGATGTTGTAGTAAAAAGACATGGTGGAACTATAACATTTGAAACAGAAATGGGAAAGGGTACAACTTTTATTATCAGAATACCTATAAATCCTGAACTTGATAAAGATGATATTTTTTAATAATTATTAAAATGAATAAAAAAAGAGTATTATTTGTTGATGATGAACAAAGGATTTTGGATGGAATCCGTAGACTCATGCGTTCTATGCGTAATGAATGGGATAGTGAATTCGCAAATAGCAGTAAACAAGCATTAGAAATAATGGGAAAAATGGATTTCAATGTTATTGTAACTGACATTCGTATGCCAATTATGGATGGAGCTGAACTCTTAGAAATAGTCAGGGAAAAACACCCAAATGTAGTCCGAATTGTTTTAACAGGTCAAACCAATAAGGAATCTGTATTAAAAATGGTAAGTTCGATGCATCAATTTCTGATAAAGCCCTGTGATGCAAAATCTTTGAAAGAGGCTTTAAGCAGAGCCTGCACAATGAAAGAGATTCTTAAGGGATATAAACTAACACAACTTATCTCACATATTAAAACTCTACCAAGCAGACCAACTCTATATTTTGAGATTATGAAGGTATTTAAATCTCCAAGTTCATCTTCAAAAGCTGTAGGGAAGATTATAGCACAGGATATGGGCATGAGTGCAAAAGTTTTACAAATCGTGAATTCTGCATACTGTGGTTTACGAAATAAAATTTCTAATCCGACACAAGCAGTTGTATATCTCGGAATGAACATGGTTAGGAGTTTAGTTTTGACAGCAAATGTTTTTATGCAATTTGAGCAAAGAAATCTTGGAAACCTTCAGCTTGATAAGCTTTGGGACCATAGTATGAATACAGGAACATTTAGTAAGATAATTGCTATGAATCTGGGTTCTAATCTTGAAAATATTGATAATGCTTTTATGTCTGGTGTTCTTCATGATGTTGGAAAATTAATATTAGCTGCAAATCTTCCCAAACAATATGGTGAAGTATTGGAGATTGCAAGAAAAGAAAACATCTGCGATTATGAAGCAGAAAAGAAAGTATTCGGATCTACCCATTCTGAAGTCGGTGCATATTTACTTGATCTTTGGGGATTACCAAATTCAATAGTTATTGCAACCGCTTTTCACAATAAACCGAGTAAAAGAAAAGATATGATAAAGGATATGCATCCTTTAACTGCTGTTCATATTGCAAATGTTTTTGAGCATGAAATGTGTCCTGAAAATAGTACAAATCCACGAACAGAATTAGATCCTAAATATTTAAACGATGAGGTAATATTAAAACAATTACCACAATGGCGAAAAAGATGTGAAAAAGAATTGTTACACATAAGGACAAATAATGAATAATATAATTTATTTGAATAAGGTTAAAGACCATTGTCGGTGTATAAATACTAAAGGTTGCACATATGTTAAACAAATTAATTATTCAAAGTAAATTACTTTAGAAAGCATAATTTAGATTATATATAATAAGTGGAAAAGGAGAAAAATGAAACAAAAAATCCTTTTTGTTGATGATCAAACAAAAGTACTTTTGGGATTAGAACGGATGCTGCATGACCAGAGAGATAAATGGGATATGACTTTTATAAGCAGCTCTTTAGAAGCTCTCAAGTGGATAGCTCAAGAATCCTGTGATGTTGCTGTTCTGGATGTAAACATGCCCGGTAAAAATGGGATCGAATTGTTAACTGATATTAAATCTGATTTTCACACTAAGAATACTGAAGTAATTATGCTCACAGGACTTCAAGACCAGAAGTTT
>JAGMCF010000199.1 GCA_023129415.1 Candidatus Cloacimonadota bacterium | reverse complement strand
TAGTATATGCAGCATTTCTAACTCTAAGAGTTAAATCTTGCTTATCGATTGGTTTTGATAAAAAATCGTTTGCACCAGCTTCGATACCCATAATTCGGTCATCTCTTTCCCTAAGTGCAGTTACTAATAAGATTGGAATAGGAGCAGTTTTTTGGTCATCTTTTAGACGACGACAAACTTCAAATCCGTCCAGTTCTGGCATCATTACATCTAATATGATGACATCAGGGGGAGTATCATTTACTTTTTCAAGTGCTTGATAACCATTCTCTGCTTCAAATACTGTAAAGCCATCCTGCTCAAGTATAATTCTCAAAAGCTCTCTACTACTCTCTTCATCATCTACAACCAATACATTTGATTTAATATTCTTGTAGTTACTGGTAAAGTTTTTTTCCATATTATTCTCCTTCACAATATTTTTCTGAATCTCTTATGTTTTACTATTTTGTAAAAAAATTTATTAACAATTTGAGGTTAGAAAGTTGAATATTGCTGTTTTGTTAGAATATACAAAGCTTCTTCATTTTAAATACTTGAAGATGAACCCAAATATTGAGCTATTTCTTTTGGAAATTCTCTAGTATTAATCGGTTTTGTAATATAGCCTTCACAACCTGCATTACGAATCATTTCTTCATCCCCTAACATTGCATGAGAAGTCAAGGCAATAATAGGAATTTTCTTTGTTTTCTCATCATTCTTCAAAATTTTAGTTGCAGTTAATCCATCCATCTCTGGTAAACCTATATCCATTAGAATTAAATCAGGAGATTCTGTTTTTGCAATATTAATTCCTTCTTCTGCAGTTGTTGCCTGTAGAATAGAATAACCACTTATTTCCAATAAATCTGTTATTAATTCCAAATTCATTGGATTATCTTCAACAATTAAAACTTTATTACTCGACATTTCACAAACCTCCGAATTATGTTTGTATGTTTTTTATATTATCAATATTTTTACCTATTGGAATAACAAAAGTAAAGGTACTTCCTTTTCCTTCTCCTTCACTTTCCACCCAAATATTTCCTCCATGTAATTCTACAAGCCTTTTAGTTAATGCTAATCCTAGACCTGTACCTTGATGTTTTCGAGCAAATGATGAATCTAACTGCTCGAATTCTCCAAAGATACGCTTTTGATCTTGCTTTTTAATACCGATGCCGTTGTCTTTTACACTAATGGATAAATCCGATTTTGTTCGATTGACATCAACTGTAATTGATCCTCCATCAGGAGTAAATTTAGCAGCATTTGAGAGAAGATTGAACATGATTTGCTTAAACTTTCGTTCATCTGCTGTAACTTCGAGATACTTCACTTCCTGTGGGATGTTAAGCTTAAGTTTTATGCCATGCCTTAAGCATCTCTCCTTAATCATAACTAGACTGTTTTGCAGAGTATTCTTTACCTTTATAATGGATAGTTTGATTTCCATCTTACCTGCTTCAACTTTTGAAAGATCCAAAATATCATTAATCAATGAAAGTAAGTGATGACCACTAGCAATGATATTATTTACATACTTCTTTTGTTTTATATTGATTTCGCCAAAAATTTGGTCATCAAGCAATTCAGAAAAACCGATTATGGCATTGAGGGGTGTACGCAATTCATGAGACATATTTGCTAAAAATTCTGATTTTGCTTTGTTTGCATATTCTGCTGCAATCTTAGATTCAGCAAGAGCATTTTCAGTAATACAAATTTGTTCTAGCATGTTATTAAAACCATCATAAAGAATTCCAATTTCATCTTTACCCTCTTTTTTAACACGAATTGAATAGTTACCTGTCTTTGATATCCCATCTATTGTTTTAGCTAAACGAAGAATAGGATTTGAAATATCTTTTTGTGATATGATAGATAATAATAGAGCAAAAATTATACCTACATCCAATGCTAAAAAAGCTATCAAAAGATTTTGTTTTACAATATCTTGAAATTGTCTCACTTTTAATCGTAATGAAAGCATACCGATAAATTCCCCATTTTGTAGTATTCTTTTAGTGAGAATAGCAATACCAGTGCCTACTTTGTGAGATTTTTTTTCTATTTTGGGGAAATTAAAATTAGAATATCCAGATTTACTATATTTAGCAAAGAGATTTCCATTTGCATCATAAATCCAGGCGTTAATAATATCCTTTTCTGATGTAAGTGATGAAAGTACTTCTTCAGTAGCTGCATTATCAGAGCAATATAGAGCAGGAAGGCTTTTCGAAATAATTAACTCTGCCAAGGATTCCAATTGATTGATAACTGATTTTCGATATATCTCCAGATTGTTAAAGAAAAGAAATATACTATAAAATAAAAGTACGAAAACTGTTGTTATTAACTGCATCAAAACTAATTTCCTTTTGATGGATAAATTTTTAATACTTATCATTGGTTAGTACTCCTTCTTATTCTTATATTAGTCATTCATTATAGATTTCGTCATTATTGTCAATAAGAAATAATATTATTCAATCTTCTATCCAAATGTAAAGTTGGATGAATGGGGTTTTCTTAACATATACCGAGGTCACAAATTTTACTTTATATTTTTCATTACACATCAGTGAGTTGTTAATCTCTGTATATCTCTTATATTAACCCAGCCTTATACTTAGATTTTATGGTTGTCTCCCGTAGTTTTCTTCAATTCTGTTGTTTATATGTTTGCTGATGTCAAAGCAACCCCAGATAAATTAAAATGGGTTTTTAGACAGATAAACATCCAATATACCAATTTTACTGGAAGTTGCATAATATCTTCTAATAAAATATCACTTTCTGAAGGTTTAATATTGAAATCGATAACCGGTCTTCCATCATTATTTTCTGTTATATGGTACTAGCCTTCTTAATATTGATATAAAAAGTATAATATTGAAATATCCCATCAGATTGCCTTGCTTTTGCATTTTGAAAAGATTTCAATAAATTTTCTCATTAGAATAAATTCGATAAAAATCAATATAGAAACCTACAAAATTTGTATTTCTCTTCTTTAATAATTTAAATACATAAATTATAAGATGTGTTTTTCCAAAACTTCTGTGAGAGTATAAAATAATATTTATATGATTTTTAATATCTTTCTTTAAGACATTTAATCCCCAATTCTATCTTTAAAATAATTACTAGTTACAACTTTTTCCCCGATAAAGGGGTAATTAAACATTCTTTTCCTTATTCTTTCTCGGATAAAAAATGATTGTGATGATTGTAAATACTATCAATAATATGTTAAGAATAAGGGTGGTAAAGGATTTAAAACCTATATTGGCAATAACAATTATCAAAATTCCAATTAAATGAAGCCATACAAAAAATAGACTAAGATTTTTTGATTTACACAAAATAGTAATAAGTTGGACAATCCAGGCAATAATAATTATACTAAGTCCAATGATACCAAGGATTATTGATATATCCATTCTATCCTCCGAATAATTTAATTACTAACTACAAATTGAGTCAAATTTGATTTATTTTTTACCAAAATCCTATTAAAATCTTATGAAAAGAATTTTACTAAAATAACTAACCACCTTAACCAAAAACTTAAAATATTAATCACTTTTCAGGCAATCAGAATGGTTTTTAATAATATATATTAATCAATTTATAGATTACGATATTCATTTAGTAAATAATACATGTCTCCAATTGCGTAATAAATTTTAGATATATCAGCTTTAAGTTCCAATTCAAGACAGATATTCAAAGCCTTATTAAAATATTCTAGGGAGCGATTGTATTTTTTAAATTCAGTATAAACAAAACCAATATTTTTCAAAATATTTGCTCTAACTTTAAGGTCATCTTCAAGATCAAGCTGAGTAAGTGCATTTAACAATAAATTTAAAGATGTTTCATGATTCCCAATTAGATAATAAATGTAGCCTG
>JAGMCF010000198.1 GCA_023129415.1 Candidatus Cloacimonadota bacterium | reverse complement strand
TGTTGAACGTGAGAAGCCAACCGTCCCCAGCAGTTAAATATATGTGTGGATTATCTCGGAGCATTAAATCATAAACATATTTGCTTGATTTCTTTTTTCTTTCAATTTTAGTTACAGCCATACCAAACAAATTTTGACAAACTGTTTTAGCTTCACAATCTACTCCAGCTTTAGAAATTAAATTTTGGTTAACACGTTTATGTTTCAATACTAAAGTTAGTGGATGACTGCCATCATCACTTCTATAACTACTATCTTTAAATAAAATTTCTTTTTGTTTTTTATCCAAATCATATACATACGTTTTGTCTTGATTAATACGGTAAGCTACAAAAAGCGATTTTAAATAATTTTCTATATATAATTTTTTCTTACTATGTTGAACGTAAGAAGAAACTAAATCAAAAAACTTTAATCTGTTTTTCTTTCCCGATATTCTACATTCTGGACAAACAGTACCTTTTCTGTCATTGACTCTACTTTGAATACCTTGAGCCAGTAAAGCTAATGACAACCAATGATGATATTCTTTTGATGCTCCACACGAAACTCCCAACTCATCATCATTAACCCAACCATCTCCATCAAAAACTCCTGCAAAAAATGCACCTACAACTTTTTTATTTTCATTAAATAATATTTCCTGGGGAACTTTTTCTTTACCAGTTTTAGCATGGCTGCCGTTTTTATAAGGAACTTCATAGTAATTTACTAAAGCCTCAACCAACTCTGGAAATATAATATGATATGAAATGTCCGAATCACTAATATATTCTGAAATTTTATAAGGTAATTTAACTAAATAAGAACCAATACCTTTATTTTTATTACTAATTTGTACATTTTTCCTTGATACAATACGTTTCCCCTTAACATTTCTATGACCTAAAAAACTACCATCAGCAGTCCACAAACCTATTAAATATACTAAGTCAGTTGTTAAAGGTAAATCAAAAACTTTATCAGCCTTTACTAAATATTCATAATGATCCATAGATACAACTGAAGGAGCTTCGCGTTCTTCTAATTGTTTAGGAGTGGTGTGTTCAAAAGCTAAAGTATCTGGATTAACTCTCACTAACCCATGACCTTCTGTCATTCGAAGTGTCGAAAGAGGAGTAGTAACTTCAACAACTTCATCAGGAGTTGGATGACGTAAAATACTTTCAATAGGATTCCAAACTTGTGTTCCATCTTCTTTTAAAGATTTTACTTTAAGATTATAATGACTTACATCCTTAACTTCTTTTCCATCACCATGCGAGGTAATAATTCCATCATAATCATCCCATAATTGTTTAAATGTTTTCATTTTAAGTTGCTCATTTTCGTAATATGTAACAAGATGATCTTCCTCAACCGAAGCCGGGTCACCCAACTTTACTACAGTAATTGGAATCACTTGTCTTGTAGCAATAGCAAAATTAGCCATGTTAAGTCTATCTTCATAAATCAACATTTTCAAAAGACGTTTAATAATTGACTTTCCAAGAGCTTCATAAGGAGCTTTATTATGAGCAATAAAAAATGTATTATTAGGATCAAGTGGAATTTCTTGACCTAAGCGAACATATTTAATAATTTCTGGAGATAACTGTTCATATAAAAACTTAGGTTGTCCTGTAGTTACAATTCTTTTCAATGCTTCATCAGGTTGTAATTTAATCAAGGGTTTGTCACTTAACCATGTAGTATCAACCGTTACATAATCTGGATTCAAAATTGCAAACTGATCCCACATAAAATCTACTTCATTCCAAGCTCCAAATAAAAATACATTACCAATACGCCAGTATTCTAATCCTAAATCAAATAGTAATTGATCCCCATGAATACGATCCCACATTTCTTCATAATGAGCTTTAATACCAGGATCACCACAATCTGAAAATGCGTAACCTGCAAGAGGAAATTCTGTATGAAGACGAATTGCATTTCCTACTATTGGATCAGTATCATCGAAAAATCTATATAATCCATTTAAAGTTCTTAAATCAGTAGGAATAGAAAGAGTAGTAAATGTATAACGTGGATCATTAAAAGTAGGAGCGGTTCGACTTATATCAGCGGCTTGTGATCTTATTCTTGCTTGAAAATCTTGAGTTTTATTAAGAGGAGCTCCCCGAACTGCTTTAAATTCAGGTACTTTAATTATTCCTTGATTTGTTTTCTTACCTTTTCCATATGTGTCGGTATTCACCATACGTCCACCAATAAGATAACCCAATTATTTCCTCCTTTATTTTATTCAAACCACCATTTTATAAAACTAATTATAGCTGAAAAAATTACTTTCAATATTTTTGTAAACATTATTTTCTAAATTTAAAGTATAAGTATGGGCATTGTTATGATTAAAGACAGTACCCATACTTTAGATCCTGCCGTAACAGGTCCCGACCACCTCAATTTTTCGAGGCTTTAGTCATTATTTAGTGAAAAAGAGTCAAAGTTTTACACTTTGCTTGACGCTTAATGTAGCCCTTTCCATTTCCTCAGAGGAAAAGTTCCAACTTTTTTCCATCCAAACGCATCTAAACCCGTGACTATTCTATTTAAAGTTTGACCATCCATTGGAGAATCTACAAAAATTTCTATAAGATCTTGTAATAATAAGGCTCTAGTCTCAACATTTTTCTTCTTATTGCTTTTAACTTCTTCTTTTTTCTTCTCAATACTATCTTTTTCTATTATTCCATCTACTTCTCTATACAAATCTTCAATTGTACCATCATTTATAATAGTATAATCCCAATCTTTCCAATTTTCTAAATCTTGTTCTGATGCATGTTCTGGATTTCCTTC
This sequence comes from Candidatus Cloacimonadota bacterium, assembly GCA_023129415.1. GTDB lineage: Bacteria > Cloacimonadota > Cloacimonadia > JGIOTU-2 > JGIOTU-2 > JAGMCF01. The sequence goes on along the minus strand of JAGMCF010000198.1, from coordinate 32,322 downwards.
TATCATTTTTTTAGCCCCTGATCTCCAAAGATACCACAACTGCCCACCACTATTTTTACCCCACTCAGCTTCATTCCAATATCTTAAATCAGAAACCACAATATTCTTACCTTTATATTTACCTTTTAATCTTTCTTCAAGTTTTTTAATCCAAAAATCAAAATTTTTTGCTCTACCTATTTCATTTCCTAAAAGTTGCATGAACTTTCTACTTGCCGGTGTTCTATTTATCCAAATCTCACTAGGATCCCAACCAAATACTTCAACTGCTAATTCTTTTAAATAATCAGCAAACCCAACTTCTACATAACCATATTTCTCACATAACCTCTTTGCAACTTCACCTTTTCCAGACCTTGCTTTACCATGCAATAAAATTAATGACTTCATTTCTTTACCTCTTTTATAAAAATATCTACTACAATCATTCTTTTATCAGAACCTTCATGAGAAACTTTTATATGAACATTATCATTAAATATTTTATCAACAAGTATATCAGATAACTTTTCACTTACTTTCTTTTTTATTTTTTCAAGAAAGACATCATCGATCTTTCGGCCTTTATACGCGAAGCAGAGTTCTTTCTTAAACTCTTCATTAAGATCTTTTAAATGATTCTTAATTCCTTCTGTAGTTAGATCTATTTTCACTTCTCCTCACTTATCATCTATATTTTTCTGAATTTTTATTTCACCAGCAACAAGTTTAATTACTGCTTTACCTAAAAGACATATTCCTTGCGGAACAATTACAGAAGTTGCAGCCATTTCCCACAAATCCAATAATGCTAACCTATATCCATTTGTTTCTCGAAGCTTCTGCCTTTCCTCCATAGACTTTACATACAAATCTTTAAACCGCTTCTTCCCTTCACTTATCATTTTTATATCGTACATTACTTTCTCCTTCCTAGTATAATGAAAGATCATCATAACTATAAGGATAAGGACTAATATAATCAGGAACATATATAAAAGTAATAGTAATTGTATCTGAACAACTCCAAAAATTTAACATAATTTTTCCCAAAAACATTTATTGATTATAAAGGCAGAGGTTAAGAGCCTCTGCCTTTATTGAGACATTTTAAACTTCGTATACTCAATGTTGTTTAGATCGTGGAACAAAGAAAACCCTCCATTATCTATTATAGGACCTTTTGTCAAAAAATGAAACTATTCATTATCACTAATCTCTTCATCATTGCCATGCCAATCAATAATGTAATCAATTGCTTCATCAAGTTTAGCAAAAACGCGGGAACAAATTATCTTAACCCAAAAATGATTTCTTAAAGCTTCATTGTTAGAAACAAGAACTACTGGAATATGATTTACCCAAGCAAACATACATTCACAAGGAGTACCAAAAGATATTTTCTTACCCTCTTCATTTATTACTGCAAGAACAACGCTCGCCCGTTTCACATCTTGAAGATCCCTATATACTATCTCTGAAGGTTCAAGTGTTTTCCATTTAGAAGTGTCTCTTTTAGATCTTAATGGGTCAAGACATGCAAAACCTGCTTTTCTCAACTTCTCTGCAGCTTCATTACGATAAAAAGTATTCTTATCACCAATAGATATTTTCCCAGCTAAATATACATACTTTTTAAGCTGTACTCTATCCATTACATCACCTCTATTATAAAATACACAAAAATAACACAAAATTAACCTTTTCTATCAGTCAATTTTTTACTCAAAATGTTTATCCCATTTTCCTTTTCCATATTTATCATCCATATCAGTTTTCCAATGTTTAAACAAAGTATCCCATTTTAAAAGCATAGAATTAAAAATCATTCGTTTCTCATTTTTTTTCATTTTATTTCCTCCTAAGAACTATAACTTTTACTTTTTTCTTACCAAATTGCATAGCCTCATCCATTGTTGTAAAACAAATATCAAGTCTCATTCCTTTTATAGCAGTCCCAGTATCTTGAACCATTCCAATTCCTAAACTATCAATATAAATCAAACTACCCATTGGAAGAACATTTTTATCAGCAGCTACAGTAAATATATTTTCATCCCCCATTTTAAAATACCCTAAATTTATCACAGGATGACCACTTCTTGTAATAGAATTGTATGGAGGACCAATTGCATAGCCAGTTGCAACCATTTCCATAACCATCCCATTCTCAACAGAAACCTTTATTAGTTCCTGTTCAAAAGGTTTATTTTTAACAATCAATACTAAAGAAATTAAACTCACACCTAATATAAAAACCCCGATCAATAAACCCACAAATATACTATTCCTAATTGATACAACTCTTCCTCCTCTAGGCATATAATCTCCTTTATAATTTAGTTAAAATTTCTGGTTTACCATCAATAATTGCAATAGTATGTTCACAATGAGCTGATAAAGAATTATCTTTAGTAACTACTGTCCACTTATCATCTAAAACTTTCACAAACCTTTTTCCAATACAAATCATAGGTTCAATAGCAAATACCATTCCGTTTTGTATTACAGGACCAAGTTTTTTACATTTACAATGATAATTCGGAATGAAAGGATCTTCATGCAACTCCTTACCTATTCCATGCCCTCCATAATCACGAATAACTCTATGCCCTTGACTTTTTACATATCTATAAACAGCGAATGATATATGACTAAATCTATTTCCAACAATTGCCTCTTTCATACCCATATTTAAACTTTCATTACAAACATCTATCAACTTTTTTGCTTTCTCCGAAACATTCCCAACTGGAACAGTAACAGCAGCATCCGCGTGTAATCCATCTTTTTTAAGACAAACATCAAAAGTTACTATTTGTCCTTCTTCAAGTCTTCTACCTGAAGCTATTCCATGAACAATCTCTTCATTTATCGAAACACAAATCGACTTTGGAAAACCATTATATCCTAAACTTGAAGGAATAGCACCATTATCACAAATAAATTTAGCAGCTATAATATCTAAAGAATTAGTACTAACACCAGGAAGGGCTGACCTACATAACAAATCTAAAGTCTTTGCTACAATCTTTCCATTCTGACGAATAATCTCAATTTCTTTTTTTGTTTTAATTGTAATCATATCATTTAAATTTTATAGCCCCAATCGGATTTGAACCGATGTTTTTGGCTTGAAGGGCCAATATCCTAACCAGACTAGATGATGGGGCCATTTAATTATTTTTCCTCTTCTCTTTTTTTATCTTCTATCACTGTTCCTTCTTTTCTAAACTCTATTGCATTATTCAAATCAAAAATACTTCCGTTTAACTTATCAATCGCACTCTGTAAAATTTCTTTTCTTTTCTCCAAATAATCTTGTTCTTTAGCAACTAATAATTCATCGCGCATTTTTATTAACTGATCAAGCACTCCGCAGTAAATCATGTAGTACATCTTTTATCCTCTTCTTTTTTCTCTTACATCACCGCTTTTATACCCTTTCCACCATGCAATAATTTCCTTTTCCTCTAAAATCCAATTTTCATCAATCGGTAATGCGGCAATAATATCAGATTTAAAATCTTGATAATAAGCTACTGCTTCTGAATCTTTCCCAAAATAATCAGTCAAAATAGACAAAGCTAAATCAGCAGGACCAGATCCACCATAACCCCAGTTAAATCCATCAGGACTATGTCTTTTGATATGAGGTAATGCACAATCATCATAATTCATTGAAGAGGAAGATGAAAGATGTTCAACTTTCACAACAACAACCTCTTGTCCTCCAACGCCACCATCACTTACTTTACCAATATAAGTTTTCACAACATAAGGATAAGATTTCATTTTTTCACCGCCTTTTTATTATCTTAATACACATCCCCATTTTCTTTAATCTTTTGATCCTCATATTTTGCTATCTTCCTTCTATATATCTCTTGTTTGCAACACTCAATTATTCCCATAATTTCATTAAATCTTGCATAATTTGGATTCTCTCCCAAAGCTTTAGAAAGAATCATTGTTATAATGTAATTTAAATCTCCCGGTGGAGTAGATCTTACTATATAACTCAAAAGTTCTTCTAATCCTACGTCCATCAAAGCGGTTCTTCTATCTTTATTTATGTATGGCATTATTTCTCCTTTTCTTCAAACTCTTGGTTAACAAATAATACCAATTCTATCCAAGTATATGCAAATTGATACCTACTATATGTAAGTAGATGCAAATTCCATACGTTCCGAGGAGAGCCCACGTAACCCAAAACGTGATAATTTTATCTTCTCTACAAGGTGAGGGTGGATCACTTATTTTCACAGTAGATAGTTTAATTTCCTTTTTTGGATATCTAAGTAGTTGAAATAGAAAACCAACAATAAACCAAACTAAGATTGATCCGATTATGTGTTCCATCTTATTCCTCCTTTTATGACATTCCATTTAAAATATGAGCATACACCATCCTTATATAAGCACCTTCTTCCTCACATTCTTCACAAAGACAAACTTCATCTACAACTTCTTTACCATTCAAAACTCTTTTTCCTGTTTTCAAAAGCTTATACCGAGTCATATTTCTTCGCACTTGACCACAACTCAAACATTTCTTTCTTTTAATTTTCTTTTTCATTTTATCCTTTTTTTATCCTTTTCCCATGTTCCTCTAAAACCTAAAGTATATTCCCTCAACAACTCTCGTTTGTATTTTTTCGTCCTAATGAAAGGACATATAAATGTACATAATCCAATACCCATTACCACAAGAATCATAATTATTTTAATTGACTCTGTCATTTATCATTCACCTTCCTTTATCCCAGGTGTGAGAGCCCTATAATCCTAACTTTAAAGTTATTAGATACAAGGGCTCTCATCACTTTCTACTGGGTTTTATTTCCTCAACAATACTACTACAGTAATAACATCGTAGTTTTTTATCTGAATCAATACTTACTCCTAAAGGCGGCCAAAGATGTTCATCATTAACAAAAACACGTCCACAATGTGAACATCTATATTTAAAAGTTGGAGTAGGTGATGTAAAACTTCCATCACCTAAATGAGTACCTGTTTTAAAAGCTTCCTTATATGCTAAGCTTTCTTCCTCAATTATTTTCTTCTTTTCTTCAAGATTCTCTATCTTTTGCAACAATCTTTTACAATCATCACACCAAAACTCTACAGGAATTTCACCTTCACACTTTCTTATTTTATCCTTAAGAAAGTCTATACGCATTCGAAGAGCTTCTGTACTTGGTAATTTACTTAATATTTTTACTTTCATCAGGCACCTTCATTTGTGCTAACAATAATGTTCGTTTTATCTCTTCCACAACACCAGGAACTTCTGCTTCTACTTCCTTCTTAGTAATTACACCCTTCTTTACTAAAGCTTTTAACAATGCTGATAATTCAATCAAAGTCGCAAAATTTTGGTCTTTTCCTTCATAAACTTTCATCACTACTCCTTTTTCAAAAAGAATTAATCTACTAACTTAAAAACTCCTGGTTTTACCTTTACAATATTACAGCCGCCCTTTTGCAACTTTTTTATTGCGTTATATATATAAGGACGAACCTCTTTAGAAAATCCCATATCTGTTGTTATTTGTGCAATTGGAGTTTCTTTTTGCAAAAGTCCCCTTAGCTTTTCTATATCTATTTCATATTTTGCCATTCTTTTTCACCTCCTTTACTTTTTTATACTTTACTTTTCTACACTTTTCAAGTGACGCTGCTTTAGTTTTTTAAAATCAAACCCAAAGCTTAAAAGACTCTAATATAATTCGTGCGTCACTTAACATTAATTTTATAAATCTCCTCCGCCGAAAATACTAAATTAAAATGTTTATTAACTCTTCTATCACTAATAATAGGTTTTCCATCCCAAAAAACATCTCTAAGTTCTATACAAAAGTTTTTTCCTACACAAAATTCCGTTCTCCATAAGCATCCAGTAAGAATACCTTGCACTTTTACTTTTTCAGAAGTATCTTCTTTTACTTTTTTAAAACATTGAAATTCAATCCATCTATTAGTTAATCCAAAAGAAGCAAAAGCTTTTCTAAGTTTAACTATTCCTGCGCGTGGTGTATAAGGAGCAGCCCAACTTAAGAATAAGAACCTTTTGAATTTTTCTTTGTCTTTATTAAGAATATATGGTTTTACTTTAGTCATTATCTCATTTTCCTTTCAATACATTATACACAAATTGTTATTAGAAGGTACTTTAAATAATTTTCCATACTGTTTATTTTATACACCATACATTTTCGTTTAGTGGATTTACTACCTTATCATTACTATATCGAGACTGAAAGAATTCCCAATCATACTTTCTATCAGTATAATTCCAAAGCCAATCTTCTGTATACCCAGCTTGTCTCATTAAATTACTAAAATCCTTTCCATGTCCTAAAACCAAGAAATGACAAAATTCGTGAGTTAACATAAACTTTACACAATCTTCTTTATCACCAAAAGCTTCTAAAAAATCTTTAGCAATTTCAATTTCCATTGAGTTTATATAGCAACGAGCAAATGGATCTGCATCTGAATTTATATAAAAATCTATATTTCTAAATTTAGGCAATGCTTGGGTCAAATGTGCATTGTTCTCAATTTTTATTTTAAACTCTTTATACCACTTTTTTATCTTTTTTCTATAAACACCTTTTATTTCTTTTACCATCTTCTCTCCACTTCTAAAATAATTCGAAAACCTTTACTTTTTTCTCCTCAATATATTATACACAAATTATTATTAGAAGGTACTTTATTTTTTACAAATTATTATATGAATAATCCATTCTTGTTTTTGACTATTAAAACTCGCAAATATTCTATCATACGCATACATACCCACAATAATACCCGCTATATCACAACTTAAATCTCTAATACTCCACCCTTCTCTATAAGCATCTTCATATTCCTTATAAACTCCTAATGTTAACAAAACACTTGCAACAACGTATTTATTAATATATTGTTGTCCAATTTGCTGTCCCCAAGCGAATCCTTGAAAATGCGCCCATTTGTCTGGAGCTTTTATATCCCATCGTTGATCTACTAAATACCATGAATCATTTTGAGGTGATAATTGTTTAAATTTACCATCTTTAGGATAATTCCAAGGTTTCCCGATATCTGATAAAAATGAACATAACAATAACATCACCGCCACAAACCAAAGACCTACTACCATCCAAAATCTTCTTCTATCTTCTCCAAACATTTTATAATACCCTCCAAATTTTACTTTTTATTTCTAAATTTTTCAACCATAGCAGCTAAATGCATGCTTCTATATTCAACAAACCGTTCTAAATAATAACTATATACCCCTGCTCTTTTTAATAAATCAAAACCTTTACTATGAGCTCTTTTCTCTCTTTCATATAACACTCTTTTATTTCTTTTATTTAAAACAGAACTATCATTAATAACATGAAATTCAGTTTTCAAAGGAGTTAATTCAATAAAATCTAATACATGACCTAATTCATGCGCTATTACATACGTTTTATATTCTTTATTTCTTTGCTTTCGCACTCCAATAAAATTTATATATACTTCATTGTTTTCAGCTAAAAATCCAACAAAACCATCATAACTCTTTTTCTTCATACTAACATCTTCAATGTTGAGTTCATATACATCAAGAATAATAGGTGTTTTCCATTTTTCCTGGAGAACATCAGTGACATATTTTACCATTCTATCTTTTACTTTATCCCAATCAATCTGTCTTCTCTTTTTTATTTTTCTCTTTTGTTTCATATTATCCTATCCCCAGCCAATTAAGAATAACCCAATTAACAAATGCTTGCACAAAAGGTCTAATAAGATAATCGCTAACGAACATAAATGTAATCAATCCCCCAGCAGTTAATGGAGCTGTCCAAAGTTTTTTAAACCGTTTCATAATCATTTTATTCTCCTACCGATTATCTAATTACTTTAATTATTTTTACAGAATTATGAACCATAAAACATACAGATCTATCTTCTATTTTGTTCCGTTTATAAGTAATTAACACTTCGCACAGATGATTTTGCCACCAACATTTACATTTTACAATTTGTGTTTTCTTTATCAATTTTTCTCCTATTTCTAAATACCCCCGAGTGGAATCGAACCACCGACCTACTGATTAAAAGTCAGTTGCTCTACCTATTGAGCTACGAGGGCATCTTCTTTTACATTAACTTACTTCTACAGCCTTCCTAAGAAGATTTATCGCATTCCTATAGAAATCTATTTTTTCACTACATTTCGCAGCCGAGAGCCCTGCTTTCTTCACGACCTTCATATAGTTATTCCTCTGAACAATAAGATTTCGTATCTTCTTGTTGTAATAATTTAACTTTTTGGCCAACTTCTCCTTCTCAGTTAACTTTCTGCTTCGCTTTATCCGTTTCATTTTATTCCTCCTCAAAAAGGTGGTTTATTAATATCATATCCAATTCCTCGAATAGCCTTCCACTTAGATTCACTATTCTTATCAACATTTGTAATATACTTCATTACATCTTCCCATGATGCTCTTTTACAATGAAATTTCCAAAGATTATCATTTTGAATTTCAAATATATAATAATAATCCACTTTTTTTCTCCTTATTCTAAATCTACATCAAAGTTTTCATTATATGATTGTTCTTCTAAATCACATAGTTGTTTCTCTAATTTAAGTCTTTCAGCTCTTAAACTATGTTCTTTAGTTTGCAACTTATCTATTTTTTTTGCTAACGTCCTTGTTCTTTCTATTTTCTTTTTCATTTCATACTCCTCATCTCTTTTTAAAGACTCCCGCTTCAAACTTTTCACAATTATCACAACTAAGAATCATTGCACCAAAGCCTTTATCTTCTTCAAGAACTGCAGGACAATGACAAAACCCATAACGGATTCTTTTGTTATCTTTAACTTCGCAAAACTTACAATTATCATTCTGCTCACCAACTTGAATAAGTAATTTTTCTCTTAGAGTCATTACTTTACCTTTTTCAAAGTTTTTATAAACTCAATTACTTTCTTTACCTCTTCTTCTTTTAAACTATAAATCTCTACTGTAAAATGATTATTTAATCCTGTTATTCCTATATCTTCTACTCCACCTTTAAGTTTTAAACTTAACTTTTCATTTCGTTCTTCATCTTTATCTCTTCTTTCTTCATCATCTTTAAACTTCAAAGCTAACACTTTCATCTCTTCATACTTCGCTTTTATCTTGTCTAAATCAATTTCATATTCTCTGTCTTTAGTAAAAACCACTTTTACCCTTCTATATACACTTTTGTAATTTATATCATGAATTCTTAGTGAAATACCTCCAAATTTAAACTTCCACGAAAGACCTGATGCATTAACAAATTCAAACATTACTCCTTCCTTTTCTTTCTCACGAATGATCTTTTCTATCTTCTTAACTATATTCCAAGGATTTTTTCTTACCTCTTCGGAAATTAATTTCATTTTACCTAACATTTGACTCCTCCTTTATTTTATGTTCAATATATTATACACAAAATTTTTTCCAAAATGCTTTATTTTTTAAAAATCCTCCTTTTCTACACATAACTTAATCATAGAATGAAAATATACAGATTCTTTATTATCATCATTTATTTCCCAAAGGATCACGGTAATTTTAAGGTTTTCCACACCCTTTCCAACACAAAAAATACCTTTTCAATCTTTTAAACACAAAGGAGATCATCGTAAAAAATGATCTCCTTTGTTGCAATCCAAAAATTGCTTTAACTTTTTTCTCCTTTACTCTCAGTTGCGGAGGTTTTCTGCTTTTTTAAAGCAACAGTCTCTTTTCCAGTTCGCATTTTGACACCATGTCGAACCAAATACATTCTAACGTTCGGTTGACTTTTACCAACCTTTTTTGCAATGTCTCCAGTGCTGAAGCCATCATTATACATCGTGATCCAATCACTGTGATCCACTTTAACCTTCTTAGCCGTAGTAGCGGGCTTTTTATTATTGTTGTTCTTGGTTGCCATTCTTTTTCACCTCCTTTTCATTTTGATATATTATACACAAAATTTTTTCCAAGACCACCAAAAATCTTAAAAATTTTATCCCCATATAAAAAGGCGGTGTAGGCACCCACTTTCCTATATCCCATACCAAAACTAACCACTTAAAAAAGCACCCTAAAAAAGGGTTAAAATACCCACCGCTTTATACTACTATTTAAACCACCGTTTATATAAATGTTTATCTACCCTATATACTTACTTAAAACTACTATTTAGGTTTACCATACATACCTAATTCTCTTCTTCTTTGTTCTACCTTTGTCAGTTCTTCTACCCCTTCGGCAATACATTCGACCAACCCCAAGAAATATAAGTCTTGGGCTTTATGTAAAACTTTTCGAGCATCCTCTGCTTCCTTTGTTGTCATGGTTTTATTCACCTCCTATATACTATATCATTTACTACTCTTCAATCTTACATTCTCTACTCTAAAGATATAAGAACCTCTACTTTCTTTCTTAACCGCTCTTGCTGTAGTCCTTAAACAAATTACCTTTATCTCTTCTCTTATCTTTTCTAACATCTTATCCATCTCTTCTTCATTACAATGAGCATGTAGGTCAACTTCTACTTCGTATGTTAGTTTTGTTTTTCTACTAATTCTCATTTTGTTTTCACTTCCTTTGTTTTATATTACTCTCCTTCTCTAATAGCTTTGTTTATCTCTTCCTGTAATACTTTATTAACTCCCTTAGCATCGTAGAATTCAATCTCATACTTCTCATCTGATCTCTTCAAAGTAACTACTTCCTTTTCAATCCTCTCCCTTATTCTTTCTAAAGCTTTTAATACTTTATTATCTTTAATCATTATCTTTAATCATTATCTTTAATCATTATCTTTAATCATTATATTTATTCCTTCATTATAATAGGTTCTGGTGGTTCTTATTCCTTCTTTTTAAGTTCTTTAGCATCAAACCAAATCTCAAATATAACTCCAACCATTTTGTTTCCTGGCATCACCTCAACTACTTTTCCTCTTGCTCTCCATAAACTAACCTTTTCCTTTGTTATAACCTCTACTTCCATATCCTTCACAATATCCTCTCTTTTCATCTTATACCTCCTTTGTTTTATGTTCAATATATTATACACAAAACAAGAGCCGTGAGTGCTTAATTATTCACTATCTTTGTTTATCACTTTCAAATGATCTTTTCTTGCGGTCCAGATAGTACTTCCACTAGAAAGGGGTTTGTCTAATTTAATTTCAAAATCATAACTCCATGATCTACTCTCGGCTACAATAGTACCAGTTTTGTTAATTAGACTATCAAGACATTCCCAATCATTTTTAATAAATTCGATTCTATCACCAATCTCCATTTCTTACCTCTAATAGAACTTATTGTTTATACTTTTTGGCTTTGTATCACTCTTCTAAAGCTTCTAGAATTTCTATTCCATCTGCTTTAAACCAACTTAAAGCATCAGTCAAATCTTCTTTATTCCACTGGTAACAAGTGATTATTTTTCTAAGTTCATCCCTTAAAACTTGATAACCTTTAAACTGTTTGTCTTTCATTTTAATTCCTCCTCATTTATTGTAATGCTTTCAAATGCTTATCCATTTGCTTGAGTTCTTTTTCATTGGCTGGCCGAATATGTACTTCTTCTCCTCTTTGTAAAGCTACTTGAATTAAACCCCAATTAGTTCTTTTAAAAGTATTTGATTCATCTATTTGATAAACAGAACTCATTGCTGTTTTACTTTTCCAATAATAAAACTCTCCAATATATATTACTTTCATTCTATGTCTCCTTTTTTATCCTATATACTTCATATAATCTATCCCACGCTTTTTCATTTCTTTAATAATCAAAACTGAAAACTTACCAAATTCTTTGGGAGGCTTTTCTAATTGACAACTCCCCCACTCTGTCAACATCCAAGCCTTCAATGTATCATCTGATGCTTCCTTTATTTCTTTCTCCGAATAATCTAAACACTTCCACTTCATCTTATACCTCCTCTATTTAATACTCCTCTAAATCTTCTGGTTTAAAATCTACTACTGCCCCAGCAAAATCTACTTCTATTGGGTAAAGTAAATCTGGATTGATTGAAAGTACAACGCCTACTTCTCTTTCACAGAGATCATCATCATCAAATGTTGAAACTCTAACTTGCATACCTATTCTGATATCGGTAATCTTCATTTACTTAACCTCCCGCCAATGTTTATTCAACAGTTCTATATTCCGTCTATCTCCATCATCTAAAACATAAATTACTTCTCGTGTAAGTGGATGCTGTTTTATAGTTATATGTTCAACTGCTACTATTCTCCGGTGCTGCTGTGTATGTATGTTTTCTATTTTACTACCTTTTTTTAGTGTCATTATTTCTCCTCCTTTAACAATTCCAAGCTATCTCTAACAGTTCTGGCTCGTCATCTAAAATAATTTCTTCCATTATTTCTCCTACTTTATCTTACCTTCCTCTAATTCTCTTTTAGTTTCTTCAACTAAGTTGTCATAAATCATTCCAGTTCCGAACTCAATGTATTGTGCTTCCATTGCATCTACCACTTCCAAACACTCTGAGGTGCAGCAACATCTCACTTTGTTGTTACGGAAAAGCCTTTCCCGCACCCGGTCTGGTACAGTTTCTCCAAACCATTCATTTGGAGCCCATCTTTGTTTGCATACTGGACATATCATTTCTACCTCCTTTGTCTCTATTATATTATACACAAACGATCTATAATTGTTTGATAGTCTTAGAGAGTTAGCATCTTATACTCCAAATCTATATATTCCTATTAATCTTCCTTTCAAAGTAAAAACAACTCCAACATCAATGGCGTCAATTATCAATGTTATCTCTTTACTTACTTCATCTCTATCAACACTGTAATCAAGCCGCTTCCAACCTCCTGACCTTATACTTTTCTTTTGTTGATTCTCAAGAACTTCTTTTAGTTTAGATAGGTCTGACATTTTATTCCTCCTTGTTAATATATTATACACAAACAATAGTGGTTGGTGTAAATTTTTAATCCTCTACTTTACATCGATCCATTACAGTTTCAACCCAATCTATATATACCAAAGGCATTTCTGGTTTTTCTTCCCTCAATATTTGTAAAAGCTTATCTCCATCTATTATTCTACCTTTCCTCATTTTTAATCCTTCATATATATCATTATTCTTCATCTTTAATCACCTCCTAATATATTATACACAAAACATTTGCAAACTCTTCGCAGGAACGTGAGTTAAAAGTATGGTATCCTTTGCTTTTACTATCTTTTCCCATGATTCTTTCATGCTCTTTTGCAACGGTCCTGCATACTCTTCTAAAAAACCAAAATGTTTTGTTTTTACCTTTTGTAAAAAATCCGAGTTAGCTTTTATAATAGATTTTGATTTAAACCTCACTTGCAAATATTGACTTCCTCCTATTTTCACTATAATCCCTTTAGTTCCTTTAGGAATAATTACTCCCATACTATTTCCGTATTGAGAAAAAAATTGTCCTGAGGTGTTAATAACAGTAATTACTTCTCTACTTATTATTGTTTGAATTTTTTCTAATTTCATTTCTACCTCCTTTCAATATATTATACACAATTAACAGTGGGTTGGAATAAATTATTTTTCTTTATTATTTACATACTTTTACATCTGATGCCACATGTGTAAAATTATGTGGAAAATCTAAATTAGGTGGTTCATCAAAATGTAAAATCGTTCCATCTCTTCCCTGGTGATGAATATCAGTAACAATAATCTTTCTACCAGTAAACTTTTTATTATATATATCAAAAATTTCCACCATCGATCCCACTTCTATCTTACTTCCTTCTTTATCAGTAGCTGAATTAACTTTTCTCATCTCTCCTCCTTGTTAATATATTATACACAAAACAAGAGCCGTTGGAATAAATTATTTTATCTTCTCAATTATGTCCATGATTTTACTGTCTTCACTAACGTATTAATTTCATCCTTTTCAAAAGCTTTATAAAATATAGGAGCACCACCATAACTTGGGATCCCAAACAAAAAATAAAGATTGTTCTTTAACCATATTTCTGCTTTTCCATAATCACTCTCTGGCCAAATCCATGACTCACCATCTTTTAATTTAGCAATTTCTTTAATTGCATCAATCATCTCTACCTCCTCCTATTTTATATTCTAATATATTATACACAAAACAGTAGTGGTTGGAATAAATTATTTTAAACAAAAAGAATCATTTAGCTCAAAACGTTTTATTTTTTCTTGAACTTCTCAAAAAAAATTTCGAACGTGTGTGAGCTTTCCCTTTAATTTACCCCCACTAACTGTTTTAAACTCCACTACTACCCTATTTAAACCCTCTCTAACCATTTACTTCTAACTCCCAAGTTCTATACTACTTTCTAATAAACATGGTTTATCAAGGTTAAATTCAAGGGATAAACACAAAATTAGCTAATAACCTTACTAATAATTAAGAGTTCTTAATTATTGATTACGAATAAGGTTATTAGCTATATATTATTCAATACTTTTGATAATGTTTGAAATTGGATAATAATTATTAAATAATAAACCGTGTTCAATATAATCAAAAAGATTATCAATGTTTTTCTTTCTTACTTCTTTCCTCTATTCAAGGTTTTCTTTACTTTATTGTATTATATTATTATAAGTTTTCTTTCTTGTTTTTTATAAAATTTATTCCAACATCTTTATATTATTTATCTTCTCCTTTTTGTACTATATTACCATCTTTATCAATCTCCAATAATGTTATAACTTTTCCTTTCTCCTCCATATGTTAAAGAAAAGTGTTCAAGACGATTATGAACAACTACAGATGTTTCTGCTTCAGGGTTATATCTCTTAAGTTTTTCTATCAGATCTTTTACTTTCATCATTACGCTTCCTTTCTTAAAGTTTCTTTATCTATTTCAGTTTTAAGTTTACTTATTATATATCCAATACCTTTACATCCAGCTAATGGTGTTATAATTTCTGCATTCTTAAAAAGTCTTTTAATCTTATCTACATAAAATTTTCCACCTAAAACTACGATCTGATCATATTCATTTAAATTCTTTTCTTCTACTTGCTTTCTTAATTCATGTATCGTAATTTGATTTAGGTCTACATTCTTAAAACTTACATTATAAGGACCGGGTACTATATCATTGGGAAATAGAAAACCATATTTTGCAGATAAAATACACCATGTGTTTGGATAAAATAGTTTAGCCCAATCTCTACATTTTTGAGCAAATACTCCTATATAAACGTCTTTTGCTTTAGTTGGTCCTATGTCTGAATTCTTATCCCAAATCTTTTTACTTCCACAAGGGATAATACAAAGGGTATTCATTCTTCTTTCCTCCTTTTCCTTTCCATATTTACAAAATTAATATTACTTAACTCTTATTTCCAAATTCCCATACTCTTACTACCATGTCATCATATAATAATTGGAGATTACTCCGAGAGAGTTCCAATCCCTCAATTAACATCCAGACATCTTTTCTCGTTTTCCTTAACCTTTTTAATTCTTTTAAACTGTTATCTACATAATTTAAAGCAGTACGTAAATACCCCGCTTCGATGAGAATAATCTCTTTACTAGTCATACTTATAGAAATGTGAGTTTCATTTTTTTCATTCATTATTAAACCTCCTTTTTTCTCCTTTATTTTTAAATACATGAATCCATTCTGTTTTTCTTTCTTTTCGAACTATCCTTTTCTACTTTTTCTGACTTAGGTATTTTTATATCCAAGTTCGTATATTGATATCCATTCATAACTTGAACACATAGATTAATAGTATAATCCCTGTATCCATTATTAAATAATAGATTATGTAATCTTTGTATCTCACCATCTACAATATACTGACATTGAACATACATTCCATGTCCATAAATACATACTGTATTAAATCCATTATCCCTTAACAATCTAACTAAATCTCTAACCGGTTCCTCAATTACATCTTCATACCAATTTCCTGTTTCCTCCTTACTTACTAAACGTTCTTTCCTTTCTAAAATTATTGGGTTATTGAGTTGTTTAGACTGCCTCAAAAGATCTATTACAACATTAATCCAACCTTCTCCTCCTATTCTATCCACAACCTCTTGACCAAATTCTTGTTTTATAAAATTAGTAAACTTTTCAAATTCTTTATCTGACAATTCCCCCAATGTTTTTGCTTTTACTATTTTCTGATCATGGTTAGGAAGATCAGTTCTGATAATATTACATTCACTTTCTGGTTCTCTTATTCCACCAAACTCACATAAAATGTTTCCATCTACTGTTGTTGATCCAAACTCACAATCTTTACATTTTCCTTTAAATACTTTATTCATTGGTTTTTTCCTCCTTATTTACCAATACTTTTTTCATTTTCCCTCTTTTTGTTTCAAAAATAGTTCAGACAAATCAACAGTTACCCTAACCGCCGTGAGACCAAGGGCGATTAAGCGTTTACAAATACAATTCGGACAAAGTAAACCACCACCACGACGGAATGAAGGATTGATCTTCTCCCACAATTCGTCTTGAATATTTAAGTCACATGGAAATTGATTATACGGTAATTTACAATCATAGCACCCTCCACAACCTTGTGGTCGCTCCTCTTCTGTATATTTTCGTAAGGTAATCATTTCACTCCTTTTCTTTCCTAAACTTATCAGGTTCTTTTCTACATCTTTCTTTCCACCACTTTTTATTATATCCCGCATCTTGACAAGCTACTTTAATCCTTTTTATTAATTTATCAATATTGTTAAAATTTTTTGACTTCATCACTTTTTTAATAAATCCTTCCCAATCTATTATCATTCCTTTCTCATTTGCTAATATACAAGACATTTCCAAAGGAAAGCCTTTTTCATCATGAAGTCTAAATATCTCTTTACCTGGAATTATTCTACTGACATGTACTGCCCATACCTTTATCATTTTTTTCGTTTTCTCATTTTTTCACACTGGGCTGAAGTAAATTTTGAATCATAAATAAATTGAAACTTTTTCTTTTCCAAAAAATCATAAATACTATTAATTGGAACTAAAAAACATAAATAATTTACTTCAATCTCATTATTAACCCCAACTTCACAAGAAATTCCTATTAATTGCCCATTTTTTAAATAAACACCACCACCACTATTACCATCTGTAATTGGAGATGTTACTAACCATTGATAATTATCTAATCCAGAAATATGTCCTGAAGTTATTACAGGAGGATAAGTAAGACTACAACCGCACGTATACACTTCATCAAAAATATAAACATTATTTATATTTTTAGAATGCAATTTTGCTATGTATTTTTCTTTAGAATAAAGCTTTAAAAGAGCTAAATCTCGTTTTCTATCATATGTCACAACCGTAGCACTAATAACTTTATTTCCTATATTTTCACTCCACCTTTTATATTTAAAAAAAGTTATATTTATCTTTCTTCTTGGTTTAGCTTTAAGTGTCCATGCAATTACATGATAATTGGTAATTATATATGTTTCCCACCTACTATTACCTTTTTTCTTTTTTGAATATATAACAACCCCCGAACCATTATCTTTACCGGTTCCCACCATCACTGTTGGATATAATATATCCAAATGTAATTTTTTAATTTTTTCGCTAATCTGGTTCATTATTTTTCCCTTTTTTATCAATTTTTGCACCTATGTATTTATCATTTCCAACAATAGACAATTGATTACCACGAATAACTATAAAATCATAAGGATAAAGAGTTGGGTATAATTTTTTGTTATTCATATGAATATTCACTTCTTTAAGTGAATCAACTGATAATGCAAGGCGATAATTTTTATGATCAACACTTACAAATACAAAATATTTCATTTCATCCTCCTTTCTTCAAAAGATATTCATCCGAAACTTTTTTAATCCACTTTCTTCCTAACCTTTCATCCCATTCCTCATGTATAGAACGTATAACAATTCCTTCTTTTAAATGTGCTCCTTGTCCTAAAACTGTTAATCCATTTACTAATTCCTCTACAACCTTATTTGAAAATGGTCCTTTGTATAATACAGGAGGTAAATCAAGATTAAAAATTTTTGCATATCCTTCTACTTCTTCCCACTCCAAAAACACACCATTTAATTGAACATCAAAAAGTATAAACTTTTGAGTTTCTAATCCATAATTAAATTTCTTTTGTACTTTAAAACCATAAATTTCTCCATACAAGACTAAATCATTATTTTCTTTAGTAAAAAGATTAAAACTAAATTTATGTTCCATATCTAATTCTTCACCTATTCGAGCATAAATTGATACACCATGACATTCTTTCCTACAAGTATGACTTCCTACCATATATTGACCATCAGTCCAACCAAATCGACAATTAGTACCGTGAATTTTTTCAGTAATTATTACTTCATCTCCTTCTTTAAACGCATTAGGAAAATTTTGAATTCTTTCAATATCTGTATGATAACAAAACTTTGCAGGTTCTGGAACTTTAACTCCTCCATGTATTACTTTCTCTTGTCTTTCTTCTGGAGGGATCCACTTTTTTATTCCTAATTCTTCAGTTACATCTTGACCTTCAACCCATCCTTCTTTTGCAGGAATTAAAATTCCTTGACTAAGAATACCACGAAGTCTTATAGTTCTAACTCTATATTTCTTACTCTGCATATACTCCCATTCAGGCATAGGTGGAAGAATAGAATCAAGAGGAATATAAGCACCTAACTCAACACCATCAAAATCAGATGTTTTCACTACACATTGCCAACCCTTTACTGTTGCAATAGATAAAAGGTCAGCATCAGGATGTTTTTCTAATTTTACAGGAACAACTTCAACTTTGAATTGACTCATTTAAATTTATTCTCCATTTTCCTTTATCTTTCCATTTTTATCATTTTTTCTTAAGTTGAGACATTTCATAAAGAAATGGAAACACTGTTTTTAATATTGATTCACCAATGTTTTTCTTTCTCTTTATATCATCCCAAGACCAACTCATTAATAGTCCACGCTTCTCTTTATTCGTTGTTCGCCTTCGATGTCCTTTTTTATGTCTTTGTTTCTTTGATTTTACTCGATTTCTAAATACGCTCATTTTAAAAAAGCTCCTCCCTTTTTGATTGTATTACCCTATTAAATTCAATACTCATATCTTGACCACCTACTTTTTCTAAATGTTTTTCACACACAAATATCCATCCAACCATATTACCAGTTTCATTCCGATGTGCAATCATTAATAAATTTGTTCTTTCACCACAATAAATACAAACAGGTTTTTGCTTTGCTTCTATTTTTACTTTACTCATCTTCTCTTCCTCCAATAATTATAAAATTTATTTTTTACCAAATTCTTATTCTTAATAAAAATCTATATCTACCATCTGACTATATCCTTCATAAATCACTTCTCCATCCATATCTTCTATTTCGATATAAACATTTTCGGCCCACTTAATTTGATTTGGTCCAACGTATACTATAATAGAGAATGGAGTCCAATTATCTGGAGATCTTACAAAAAAGGGATCAGAAATAACTTTCAAGCCTGTTTTACCAATTACAACAGCATGAAGAAATATTCCCGGCAATTCAGATTTTACATCTCCATACACCATAACTTCAGCATCATTTCCCCAAGCGTCTAAATCATTAACATAAGCTTTTTGTTCATAAAAATGATCATTATATGAAGTATTTGTAGGAAAGGAACATCCAATAAACATAATCATAGTTATAAAACATAAGATCATTATATAGTTCTTCATTTTACTTTTCCTTATAATTTAACTGCTTTTTTCCCGTTCCAAACAGTTATAGGTATTCTTTTCTTTTTTAATGCTTTTACCATCCTTTTAAAAGTTGGATGATTACGATTTGGTTCATCCTTCCCATCCAAAGGATAATAACTACAATATTCATCTAAATTATCACCAGCACCATTATCCCTACAAGCCCACGCACTAACACCCATGTAATGCCCTTGAACATTTACTTTTGCTACTGCAAATGTTATATCTTTGTAAAAACTATCACTTGGGGCAGTTGGGTCATTAAAAATCAACCCTACTGGAAATTTATCTTTATCAGGTATTCCTTGTTTTTCACACTCCTTAGCTTTACTTGCGCTTTTGAATTTTTTCCCACAAATCTCACATACATACAAAATTTCTTTTTTCATTTCACCTCCTTTATTTTATGTTCAATATATTATACACAAAATATAGTAAGGAGGTACTTTATTTTTTTCCTTTCTTATGCACATCGGTACCAAAGTAAACAGCAGTTGCTTTACCCCATAAAACAAGCCACGCATGATATATATTTTGGCGTATACGCTCAATACCAAAAAGAGTAAGTGGTTTTGCAGTACACCATTTTCCTGGTGATATCTCTGAATATGTATCCAAATAACTATCAATCAAATTAGGCTTCATATGATCTTTCATCTTTAAACTCCTTCTTTTTAATATTAACACATTATAATATAAAAATCACAATAATAAGGACATGAGACTTTTTCTAATATTACATCACTTGATATATACATATTTCTCACCCCCTTCTTTCTAAAAATCATATGATAGACTTAAAAATGGTCTAAATTTCTTATGATCTGAATTATAAACCCAATACAAATTTAAAGGCGTGTATCCAAACCACCCACTTAATCCAAAACCAACATCCCACAATACATCCTTAGGTTTTTTATTCCAAGCTTGACCAATATCTCCGAACAACTTTATTTTTATATGATGCAAAAGAAACCCAGGCCCTGTTTTGCCAAATATTCCAGCGTAGTACGCAAAAGGTAATCTTACTTCCATACTATACAACCAATAATTTTTCACATACATAGATAACCATTCTCGTCCTCTAAAAGATGTAGGCCCTCCAAGTTCATATTTTAAGGGATAAGCACCTATCACCTTTCCTGCAGCTATTCTATGTGCCCAACATACAGGATCTCCCAAACTAAAATATTTTACCAATACTCCCTGAGTTCTTGCACTAACTATTTTTTTATTTGTAAAATCAACATCAATATCCTGATACAACCAAAATTTAGTTCCAGCCAAAGGTGCCCAGTACTGAGAATACCGTGTTATGTCTCGATAAAAAGACAATACTAAATTAGACACATATCCTTTTGAATATCTTTTATATACAAAATCTTCATGAGAATCAAAATTTAACATAGTAGGTTTTAATCTATAATTTTCAGTAAATTGATGTTTCCCAGGATATTTAAAATAAATTCCTCCATAATGTGAATCATTCCACGATAAGTAAAAACTCCTCCTCCTATTTCCTATCATTAAACTCGAATAAACTTCAGAATATTCATCCAATTTAAAAATATATCCTCCCACAAATGCAACTGATCTTTCTTTTATTACATTTCTAGTAGTATAAAAACGATATAAATTATACCATTGGAAAGCAAGAAATTTTGTAGACCATAATTGATGCCAACTTTTCAATACTCCAATACCATTTTCTGAAGCTATAAACTGCCACCTTTTTGTTCCATCTTCTCGAACTACAGACATTAACCCTTCTACTTGTGTTCCAAAATAATCATCATAAGCCATAATTATATCTGATATAGTAAAATGCCATTTAAATTTAGCAGGCGTCACTTTATGTTTCTTATAAATCTTATACCAAGAATCTCTTTTTTCTTTTATATTATATTTTGCAGTTGTTGTTATTATCGGATTAATAACATAATTATAATATTTCCCATTCGCAAGCATCGTCACAATAACTTTCTTTCCTATATAAGGAAATTGAATATATTCAGCAAGTGGAGAACTTATATAAACATATTCACTCACTAAATCATAAAAACATAAATAATTATATTCCTTTCCATCTACTACAAAAAGTAGAAATCTTTTATTTTCCGATAACGTAAGATCTCTGGCATTAATATTTTTTGTCAATCTTTTTACTTGTCTTGTTTTCATTGAATATTTATAAAGATCATAAACTTCCGCTGTATCCAAATCTGATATGAAAAAAACTTCATCATTATATAATACCAAAGAACGAATATCACAATTAGATTTTAATGCTTGGTAGTATTTTCTATTTCTCATCACCATTATATTTTCAAATCCATTTTCTCTTTGACCAATAAAAACAAGATCTTTATCATTATATGCTGGAGATGAAATACAAACAATATTTTCAAATGCGAATGTTTCTATTCGTTTTTTCTTTTCTAAATCATAAATGGTTATAATATCCTTTCTATTATGTAAACTGCTATATATAAGATACTTTTCACAAATTGATGCATTCTTTGTTAAAGTTCCCAAATCATTATCTTGCATATTATGATCCTTTGCAAAAACATCATCACCATTTGTTATTTGAACTTGTGATTCTCTATAAGAATAAGTTGCCTTTCCACCTAAAACTGCCCAACTTGCTAACCCTACATTTAAAGTATCGGGAGAGTTAAGATATAATTGTTCAACCCCATCTACAACAAAATATTTATTAACTAAATACATTCTCCAATATTTATTGAAATCAAACAAAGCAGTTTCTTCTTCAAATCCAAACAAAACTGAAAATGCTTTATTTATACTTTCACTACACGCATAATCTAAAAAAGTCTTTATTGCATAATCTCCTGCTTGTTGTTCCATAAATTCTACAGCAGATTCTCCCATTTTATAAATTGTAAGAAATGAAGGATATTGCATTAACTCCCAAATATTATATGGTCCACGCCATAAAATACAATCCCTTATCATACATTCTTTTTGCGCTTGATATGGATTTGACCATGCTTCTGCTATTCCTTCGCACAACCACAAAGGTAAATTTCCTGACAAAAAAATCTCAAAATACTTTCGCGCAGGTTCATCTACTTCCGAGAAATAAGGATTCATATCATATTTATAATCATATTTCAAAGTATCTGCTTTTTTTCCTCTTTTAACACAATCTT
This sequence comes from Candidatus Cloacimonadota bacterium, assembly GCA_023129415.1. GTDB lineage: Bacteria > Cloacimonadota > Cloacimonadia > JGIOTU-2 > JGIOTU-2 > JAGMCF01. The sequence goes on along the minus strand of JAGMCF010000198.1, from coordinate 9,369 downwards.
TGTAATTTCTAGTAAGATAATCAAATGTTACAAAATGGTTTAATTCATGTGTAACCACATGTCTCAAATCTAAAAATGAACCATTAAAATAAACTAAAATTTTCGGATACCATAATAATGTTACTCCTTCCGCTCCTTGTACATCCATAACTTGAGATAATCTAAAATCTTGTCTGTTCGAATAAAGAAATATTGGAACAGGAATTTGCTCAAGTGGTATTCCTTTTACATCTTCAATCCAATTTATATGTTCATTTGCAATATCAACACAAATTTGAGCAATTTCTTCAGATCCAGGCGAAAAATAAACACGAACATATTTATTAGTAGTGCTCGTATCTATCATTTGATCTAAAGGCTGAGCAAAAACTACATTTGTTGATATAAGTATAAATAAAAGCATTACTGCTAACAAAAGAAATTTTTTCATTCTAAAAACCTCCTTTTATAAAGAATTTTAAGTAAAAAGATCTTTACGTTTGTTCAAATTTGTACAATTTTTTTGATTATCTCGAAATCTTTTTATAAGTTCTTTCACTCTTTTTTCTTTCCTTTTACAACTCTTACACCAAAATTCTCTAGGAATTTCTCCTTCACATTCACCAATCTTTCTTAGTAATTGTAAAATAGTTAGTCTTTGAAATGTACTTAAACCTTCTGTATTATAATCAGTAAAAAAAGGTAAGTCTAATACTTTTTGTATTTTGTCTATTGCTCGCAACTTTCTTTCTTTAGTATATTCTTTTAATATTTCCTTTTCTTGACGTTTCTTTTCTAAATTCTTCAAATAATCATTTTCGTCATTATTATTTTTCTTATTTGATCCCCATATATCCATTTTATAAACCTTCCATTAAAAATCTTTTATAAAAATCTTTGGATATGCTTTTCTCAAACAAACATAATAATAAAGAAGATCTCCTGGGCATATAGTATTTTTAAAATCCCTATGACAATAAACATGATGAATACTCACTTTTAATGTAGATGACAAATAAAATAACAATTTTTCTAAAGATCGTAATTGATCTAGTGTTGGTTTTTGTCCGCCTTTTGTAAATTTTCCTAAAAGACAAATACCTAAACCTCTAAGATTATGTCTTTTACAATGCCAAGTTATATTTTCATGATCAGATGTTTTATATATAACTCCATCTCTATCTATTACCCAAGGATAACAAATTCCAGGACAACCTCTTTTAGAAATATGATTTCCTAGAGATTTGTGATATATTGCTATATTTTCTATTTCTTCTAACCCTTTTCCTTTTTTACTTATAGCTGCGGAATGATGTATAATTATCTCTAATATATTATTCCGTTTTCTACGTTTCCACTTCCTTGTTTTATGAACAGGAAGAATATCTTTAATATCTTTAAATTTAAACTTTGGTTTAAAAAGAAACATTTAATTTTTCCTTTCCCTTTTGAAATGTTCCTGGTATGCATTCCTTGCCCATTCTCTGTCTTTTTCTGTCACCTTAATCGTTTTAGGATCCTTACAAAAAACAAGATAATAAGGAGCAACCTCTGTATCCTTAAGCAAACATTTACCCCAATATTTATTTGGTACATCCTTTTTAAAATATTTTATTTTGGTTAATGGTTTGCCTTTATGTATATAAAACCAGAAATCAATTCGACACAATATTTTTCTTATGAATTGCTTTATCATTATTCCTCCTATTTTAGTATAGATTTCTTTACTAACTTTCCATTCTCTAACCAAAACTCAACTACATTTGGATGTTTCCCAGATAATTCTATTGCAGAAATACATTCATTTGGAAAAACACAACATCCCGTATTCATCACATAAGCACTACTATTTAAAACATAGTCATCAATAACTATATTTTTAGCAATAGAAAAAATTCTTGGCCTATGCGTATGCCCCACAATAAATCTAACGTTCTTTCCCTTCACCCAATTACAATATTCTTTTTCTCTTTTACTTCTTTTTTTATAGTTTGTAGCTGCAGAAGTTGCAGAAGTTCTAAAAGCATATTGAAAAGGTTTCCAAAACCATCTAACAAAAAACTTACTAATATTTAAAATAGTATCACTTTTAAATTCCCCCTGATGCCCATGACAAACAAAATATCTTGGGCCTGTACCTCTTCCAGTATCAAGATAAAAGCTTATTCCTCTATAAACTTCTATTCCAGGAAAAATTGGATTAAGATATTTTTTAACATTTTTCTTATTATACCATATAAAATCATGGTTACCTACAATCTTTATTAATCTACCTTGATCATGAAACTTTTTTTCTAATTGATAAATAAAAGGATATTGAGTAAAAATATCTAAAGGCTTACACTCCCATAATTCTTCAACATCCCCTACTAAAACTAGTGTATATCCTCTTTCAAAATACCACTCCAAAGCTTTCCTATAAATTAATTCATTTCGCTTAAAATCGTCACTCCCTTTTTCACCATCTCCTCTATGATGATCACTAAAAAACACAAGTTTAGTACCAGGTTTGAAAACAAGTATAGGAGCTTTTTTGTAAAGTTTATCTAATTTTTTTGAAGTCCGTGACATTTAATACCTCCCCAAATACATCTAATATTGCACGAAGAGTTTTAGATCGTTTATAACAATGTTTACAATAAACTTTATAAAACCTACCACACTTTTTACAGCGTTGTTTTGAATCGAAAAAAGTGGGAAGGACAACTAGCCCAGGGGAACGAGAAACTCTAACTTGAATTTGTTGTCCTTGTTTAAACAAAGGCATTCTTTTAAATTTCTCAAATATAATTACATAGGGAATTTTACAACGATCAACTAAAAGTTCCATTTTCACATTTTTACTTTTAACGATAAAATTTAAAACTTTAGCATTTGTTATTGTTGTTTCTTTATATAGCATTTTTTTCCTCCTAAATATTTCATCCTTTCAGTCCACCTTGTTTTTCCACACACTCTTTACATATACTAGAGAGGGGATGATTTTCTTTAATGCATTTAAAACTAACTAATGTAAGAGCACCCAGACAACATGTTCCACAAACACGAAACAGTTTTAAAACATTTTTACCACAATGGTTACATTTTAACATTTTTCCTCCTACTCTATTCTTTTCGCAACTTCATTTCATAAGCATTTAATATTGCTGATTCCAACTCAACTCGCATTTCATTGTTAATTGGATGCGCAATATCCCTAAAAGAACCATCCCTTCCTTTTTTGTTTGGCATTGCAACAAAGAGATCATTTCGTCCCTTAATAACTTTCATCCCATGAATTACAAATGCATTATCAAACACAACATCAACAAAAGCTTTGAGCTTTGGCTCATCTCTCAATGTTATTCTAACTTCGGTGATCTTCATTTCATTGCTCCTTTTTTTAAATGTTTACACTCTATAATATAATACACATTTTCCTAAGGATTTTTACAATTTTTTCTTTCTTATTTTCGAAATTATTGCGTATAACGTAGCAATAATCCAAACACCATTAAACATCCAAACGGACCAAGCATGTACACATATTCCTACTATTACAAAAGAAGTACCACCAACCAATTGCAATATCAAATAAATCCAGTTTTGCGCAGTAAATATTCCTTTTAATAAAAGAACATACGCAGCAAATAAAGATAAAAAAGCGATCCAATTAAAAATTTCAAAATTCATCTTTTCTCCCTAGATGAGACAACTACTAATTTCCCATACCCTCCTGAAGGTGTTCCGTAACATAATTCAATCTCGTCTTTCAAGCTCCGTACCAACCTTTTCCTATCCTCTTTAGTTCCAGGAACTTCGATGAACTCCGCTTTCACTATCAGAGTTAAAGTTTCCTTTTTATCTTTCTTATTCATTTACTCCATCCTTTCCGGTTATTTCACATACAAAAAAAGCCATGAAGAGTATCCTTCTTTCAAAGGAAATATTCTACATGGCTATTATTTTTAATAAATTTTTCATTGCTTAAACCTTAACTTTACTTTACTATAAATTCAAAATTTTCATTTTCGTTTCATAAAATGTTCTAAATAACCTAAACCATACAATACTATAAAAGTTACTACACTAACAATTATTGCCTCAATATAATAACCAAAACCAACTGTCATACCAATAATACCACATATCCAAATACAAGAAGCCGTAGTAAGTCCATGTACTGATCCTTTACTTTGAAGTATTACTCCTCCCCCAATAAAACCTAACCCTGTCAATATATTTGCTGCAATTCGTGTAACATCAGTTCCACTATCAACAAAACAAGAAGAAATATAAGCAGCTAACATTGAACCTAACATAACTAATATATTAGTTCTTAATCCCGCTGGTTTATTAAAAAATTCTCTTTCAAAACCAATTAAAGCACCTAAACCAATTGCTAACAAAACTTTTATAATAAAATCAGAAGGTACAAATAACATTAATTATCCTCTGGATAAAAATCTTCAATCTTTTCACCATCTTCTGTTACAATATCTGTATTAGGTACATTTTTATACAAATCTTTAATCATTTCGTCAAAATACATTACTTTATCTATTAACCCAAAAGTAAAAGCATCTTTTGCATCATAAGATCTACCATCACAAACCTTTTCTAAATAGTTAGCCACTGTAGTATCATTTACATTTGCTCCTACTAATGCATAACAAGCTTGATATATTTGATTTCCTCTACAATTATAAATATGCCAAAGAAATTCATAATATAATTTATTTATCTGTTTTTGAAGAACTTTTTTCTCTTCATCCGTAAGTTTACTATGAGGAAACCACATTGCTTTACATTTCCCTGACTTTATTAAATGATATTTAACTCCATTAACAGAATCAGCAGCTGTCACATCAACTCTTACAGAATAAACTCCTATCGAGCCCGTATTCCCAGAAGGAGCAATTACAATAGCATTAGCTTCGCACGCAATCCAATATGCACCTGAATATAATCCTCTTTCAGAATAAACTATAAGCTCTTTTTTATATTTTCTTGTTAAAGCCCTAATTTTATGTGCTGTAAGTTTAGTTTCTATAAATGTTCCTCCTCTGGATTCAATCCAAGCAATAACCCAAATACAATTTTCTTTTTTATATGCTTCTTCAATTTGATCTGCCCACTCTAAATTAACACTTCCTCGCAACTTTACTACAATAATTTCACTTTTTTCAGATTCAGAAACAAATATAGAAAATCCATTATTACTGTTTGTTGTAGAAGAATCTATTAATTTAGAACCGCATCCCATCAACAAAAAAGAAAAAAGAAACAATATTATTAGTATTTTTTTCATCCTAATAACCCTTTAAAAAATAACCAATAATATTAATGTCAAAGCGCCAAAACCCGCTAAAATAATTATTACACACCGAAAAACTGTTTTTATTATTGATTTAAATTTAGGTAATTTAATAGAAAGAGGAAATTTTTTCAACTCCTTTTTTCTTCGATTTATAAAAAAATATTTAAACCATAATTTATTTGTTCTCCATGTACCTAAAACTAAACCTAACAAAAGGAATACTAATGCTACCATTATTTCCCACGTTAATAAAGGTACTTGAACCATTTTATATTCTCCTCATTTTTCTAAAACTTCATTAGCTTGATCAATTATTGGCTTATTTGTATCATATATATATGGATTTTTAGGTTCAGGAGCATTTTGTAAATTAAGATGATAACGCCAACTCAAACCATGCTCATTGTGAACGCCCGCAAAAAATTGATTAGCATCAGTACTCATAAATAATTTTCCAATTGAGTACTCATTTCCACCTATAACACTTCCATTCAAAATAAGTTCACCATTAACTTTATCTAAAGAGCCCGCATTGTGAAAATGTCCCAAACATACATAATCAACTTTTATTTTTTTTGAATAAAGAAGCGCTTCAAGTCTTGATACCATTCTTTGAATTCCATACCAAGGAATACCATTCCAAGATTGAATATTATCCCCATGCAAAAACAAAAAGGTTTTTCCTTCGATTTCCTGAAGTGTCCAAAAGCTTTTTGGTAAGTTAAATTTAATATTCTTTTGGTCTTTCAATAACAAACTCAAATAAGTATAAGTAATGTAATCCCAATTTACATATCTCTTCTTAAAACGAACTTGTTTGGTCATTCTTCCATGATTACCAACAATACCAGTAAATTCAATCTCTGGAAATACTTGTGCAAGCTCTAATATAAATTGAGCAACAACTAAAGCAGTTCCTTCCGCCCATTCAATAGGAGTATCTTCAGCAGATTCAACTAATTCTTCATGAATAATTCCTGTCACAAAATCTCCTAAAGCCCCAATAACAAGCTTTGGAAATGTATATCCTCTAAGTTTATTTTGTGAAATATCAATAATAGAATCAGATAAACATTTTAACCTATTTTTCATTATTTCAAAATTATAGGAATTTATATCACCAATTTCTTCAGGTTTCACAATTTCTCCAGCGTGTAAATCTGACAAAAGTAACAAAGCTGATTCTTTAGTTCTACCAACTTTAAAAGATTTTATAGCAGGAACTTTCACAGAAGGTAATGCTACAATTGTTTCTTCAAGCACTTTAAGAATACTTTCTTGAAGATTCGCTGCTTTATTTGCTGCAGTATATTTACGTTGGAAAATACTTACCTGCGTTTTCAATCTCTGAATTTCTTTATCTTTTTCAACAACAAGATTGATTTCTTTTTTAGGCATTTCAATAATTGCTTCTTCAGATGTCGAAAGTTTTTGTAATTCTTCTCGCGCTTCTTGTGATTTTTTCGTTTCGCAATGGGCATAGGAAACACCAAGACGTCCTAACTTAGTAGTAATAGATATTAAAGTTCTTTCATTTAAAAACTTTTTATTTAAATCATCTACAAAATCAACAGGATGAACTTTTTCTTTAATCTTTTGCTTCATAAATGCAATTTCTTCAGAAGAATATTCTAACACCATTTAAACCTCCTGAAATAAATTTTTTACTTCTTTCTTACTTCTATAATAAAATACACCTAAAATGTAGTATTTTAACTTTTTAACTTAAATTTTTTAATCTTTTATAAATTTTATTTCTAACAATATCATCTTTTTTTAAAATATCATTCTCCCAAAACCTTAAAAGAATAAAGCCATTATCAAAAGCAATTTTGTTATGTTTAATATCTCTTTGTTTCATTTCTTTTTGCATTTTATTTAAACTACTAAATTTTGCAGGATTTCCATGCCAATAATCACCATCTACTTCTATTAAAATGTTGGTATTTAAAATATAAAAATCAAATAAACAATTTCTAACTCTAAACTGATGTTCAAAAAGAATACCAAGAGAATCTAAAATTTCTTTCATTTTAAGTTCTGGTTTAGTGTCTTTAAATGGACCAGGATGAGTTTGATAATGTTGAATTATTTTTCTCCGTATTTTTTGTTTTGTTTCTTCAGAACGTTTTTGCCCCTTAATCACTTCGCTGCGAGTTCTTAAACTATATCCATTTCTTATAATAACATTTCTAATAGTTGTACTATCACAACACCATTTTTTAGCTAAAGTAGAAATATACGGTTTTTCTTTTGAAAAGTATTCATCACAAATTTGTTTTTCTTCCTCTTTTGTAAATAAGTATTTTCTCATAAAAGTTTTTTCCTAACAATTATAGTTGTCTTACTTCTTCTCCTTCGTGGCCAAAAGGAATATTAAAATCATGAAATACTTGCTCTTGTATAGGCTTTTTCTTTTTTAACAAATTTTCTTTATTCCATCGTACGTCTTCAGCAGTTCCTTCTATTTCTGCTTGAGCTGGTCCCCCCGGATAATCAGGTCCCATATCTTCTCTTAGAAGTAATGAAGGACCTCTGTAATTTTCAGGTTGACCTTCAAAAGATTTCTTTCTCATACTCAATGAAGTCTCTTTTTCAAGCCAAGACATATTATAACCAAATACCTCTTTCATTAAAGGATCTTCTATTCCAAATATTAAAGCTGGATTATATAAATCACATGCTTTTTGTACTTTCATATGAAATTCCCATGGATCTTTTTTTGGTTCAGCCCATGGATCTTCTTCTACCTCAGTTGTTCTTTCTCCTGTTCTCCTTTCTATATCATGCATTAACTCATGGGCTATTACTCCTCTAATAAAAAACTCAGGTAAACGATCATCCAAAAATCCGGGGTTAAACACATAAACTGAATTATTTTTCATACCGAGTGTACCAAACATATAATTCATAGCCAAAGGTTCAGACTTAGAAATTCTTATAACATAATCAAAATCCAATTCAGGTGCAATTTCATTTTTTACTCCTTCTAACAATTCTCTTAAATCTGGTTTAGTTCTTGCTTTCTTTCTCATATTCAACGAAGCCATATCAATTCGTGGATCAATATTATGTTCTACTAAAGAATCGTTTTTGTCATGTTTCGGGGGATTTGTACGTCTTAATTTTTTATCAGTTTTATCTTTTACTATCCAATTTTCAGGAACTTCCATATCAGAAATAGCTTTCTTTTTCATGTTTAAATTATGCGCAGATTGTTCCTCTTCAGGAGTATAAGGAATTATAGATTTTCTTATTCCTGCAAGCTCATCTAACAATTGACTTAATTCTTCTTTATCACCATTCATAATAGAAACCATCAAATCACCATGAAATCTATTAATAACTTGATCAACTGCAATAATTTTTTGATTTAAATCAGATGATGCTAAACCATTAGAAATAAGATTAATATAGTTTTTTATTTCTTCTAAATCTTCTTTTTCCACTATACCATCTCTTTGTTCCAATTGATCCTCAATGACTTGCATATACTGTTCCAAACCGTAAAGCAATTTACTTAATACCTCATCAGCAAAGGATTCTTCTAATAACTTTTCTTTTTCCTGCTCATAAAATCGAACTAATTCTTCTGGATTTAACATATTAGAATCATAATCAGGATATGTCACAACTAACGTAGCTTTCTTCCTCATATTTAAACTAACAGTTTGTTTTAACTGTTTTTTTATCTCTGGAGGAGTATTTGGATTTTCTTTTGCTCTATAACGAACATCTCTGTTTTCATCTTTTGCTAATTCAGCTAATGTTTCTGGAGAAGTATTTGGATTTTCTGCAATTCTATAACGAATATGATCCTCTTTAGTTTTTGCTAATTCAGCTAAAATCTCTGGAGAAGTATTTGGATTTTCTGCTACTTCCCAACGAAATTTTTCATCTTTTGCTAATTCAGCTAATGTTTCAGGAGGGGTGTTTGGATTACCAGCAAGTTGTATTTTTTCATCAATACCTATATACCTCTTTGGAGCCACTACTTCTTCACCTTTTAATTTTAAATCTTCTATAACCAACTTTTGAAGATCAGTAGAAAGATAAGAAATTAATCCTTCTGGAGTTGCTTGTGCTTTTAC
>JAGMCF010000197.1 GCA_023129415.1 Candidatus Cloacimonadota bacterium | reverse complement strand
AGATCAATGTATACATATTGTAATTTTGGCAATTATAGTAAATATGTGATTATGATTATTTTTATTCGACACGTTGAGTTTTAATGTTAAAATTTTATCATTTTTTCGGCATATCACAAAGGTATGTTAATATTTTACATTTTTTTTAACATGGTAAAAGAATGTTGGATAAATTAAGCTCGCCTACCAAGATTGTAGGAGGAGTAACGGTGTCGTCCTGATGGGCGACACAAGATTCTTTACCAAGAGTAAGGAACATACAGGGGTTTCGGTCAGCTGTACCAGCTTGGCAAAACAGCGACCATAAATTAAGTGATAAATATCAATAAATCAGAAAAATCGAAAACGGGGCATAGTTGAGGGCATAGTTGCGAATTCGCTAATAGGCCATAGATAAAGGATAAATATGTTATACAAATATCACAAGGGCATAGATGAGGGCATAGATGGGGCAAAGCTGGGGCAAAGCGAAATGATGGTTAAATCAATTAAATTAATTTTTAAAGGTTAGTCCCTATTCTAAACACTTTTTCTGTCCATAGTTTAGCCTACTTCTCTGTTATCTTTTCGTAATCTTCATGAATAGAATGTTTTTCATAAATTTTATACCATTTTTTTATTGAATGGTCAGATCTTCCGGTTTCTCTCATTAATTCTCGCCAACTTTGTGGTTCTTCATCATCTGCGCAATTTACCCCCCTATATTGCGCAATCACTTTACCCTTTTTCCATTCTCCCAAATAAATACTTAATCTGCTCTAATAAAAGCCATCATATGCTTTTTGCCTAGTCTTTGTATCACTGTCATTAAATCATAATGTTTCCCCTGTTCGGAAAAGTATTCAAGCATTTGAATTGTTTAAGAACCAACTCATAACTTTATTACCACTTAAACCTTCACTTGTGTCTGATTTAGACACAAGTTTCTTTGTTTAAGAACCTACCCACACCTTTACTATAAATTAAACACCATTTTATAACATTTTATAACATTTATTTTGGGACATTTAAGGACATTTATTTTTAGACATTTTTAAACATTTTATTCTATCAAGTTTTAATTTAACCTATTGATATTATGCTTCTCGTTTCTGTTTCTGAAAAATCATATTCCCGGGCGGGTCCGCATAAATTATATTGTATTTTCCTTCTGGTAATGGTAATATCACTGGTTTTTCTCTTTTAGGTTCTGGTAAAAGTTTGCGCTTAATATATTGCCACGAAAAGTCTACGACCGTAGACAATTCAGGGTATTTCCTTGCAAATTGAATACAAAAATATAAATCAGCACGACTTATGTCCAAGTCCTTTGCTAAATTCTCAATTCGCTTGCTTCCATATTCGGCTTTCTTAAATTTAAGCTCATCCTTAATTATCCTTTTCCCTATCTCGTGCTTCGTCTTTACTAACACTTAAACTCTCCAGCTAAAATTTTGCAACGCCGTTGCAATTTGGTTCAATACCCACCTAAAACATTACAACCATTTTAAGTTTTCACTTCTGTCAGAATCTGACACAAGTTTCTTTGTTTAAGAACCCACCTACAACTTTACTAACACCTTTTCAGATGCCATCCTTTTATTATCATCATAAACAGGATATTTCTCATAAAGTTCATACCATTTTATTAATGATTGGTGAGACCTTCCGGTTTCTCTTTCTAATTGTCGCCAACTTGGCTCTGGTAATTTTACCCCCCTATATTTACCAATTTCTTTACCCTTTTCCCATTGTCCAAATAATATACTTTTTATTTTGACCGGCCAAGCTCCTCTGCTATAATTTCCTGTGTATTATGTGAATAGCTTTTACCATTTTTTGGTAAAACCTCTTGTTTGGGATGCCTTTCTCCATATAATTTACCAGCTTCTCGTTGTTTACCTTTACCTATTTTTCCCAGTATCCCTTGTTTCTTTGCCTTCAACTCAAATCGCTCGTAATCCGATAAATTCCTTCTTTAAATAAAAGGGTTGGGGTGTCTGTTAAGACCCACAAACCCCCTTTATTATTTTTAACTATTATTAGGAAATTGTTAGCCTCGTAAACATTCATTAATACTGCGTTTATAAAAATTGGTTGTGATAGACTATGTATAAATTTGTGATAGACTATGTATAAGTTTGTGATAGACTATGTATAAGTATTAATTTAATTATTGAGCAATTAGTTGCAATCGAAAAATTGATAAAATATATCAGGATATTCATTTTTTTTTACTAAATTTCTTAGAATCATAATAATCTTTGATGAGATCCATTTCAACAATTTTAATTTTGTTTGAAATTATATCGTATTTTGCCATTTTCCAAAAACCGTTTTCAACCGCTTCATTTTCCATAAAATCTACTAATTCTAATTTGTATTTTTTAGACCTGGGTTTCAAATATATACCAGCTTCGTTAAACAACAAATCGATATCTTTTTCAAGGGTTCCTTTTTTATGATAATATTCTATTGCAATTTGATTTTTTACATACGCAACTATCTTGAAATATGCGTCAGGTATATTTATTGAGAATATCTTTTTTGGTAATAGACATATTGCACCATGTTTAAATACTTGCCAATAAAAATCATTGAATCTTAAACTGAGAGAAATAATTTCTTTATTGTTATTCGATTTTATGGTTTTAGATAAAATAATAAGTGGATTTTTTGGGACATCCTGATAGCCAAATATTTTACTAAATTCTTCTGTTACTTTCCAGCGTATATATATTTTTGAGAGTGTATTAATATATCTCTTTACTGCTTGTTTATTTTCAAATCTATGGGAATGATATTTCCCCACTCTTTTATATTCTAATCTATCAAGGATAGTATCTTCATGTTCTTTATAGATCCAAATATCATTGTTATTTTCTCTACTTATTTCAAACAAAACAAAAAATACTTTGAGATGAGTTCCATCAAGATTCTGTAATACCCGTACTAAATCTTTTTTTAAATTTTCACCATCAGTATCTATTTCAGGATCATAATTTCCGATTATTTTAATTTCTCGTTCGTCTTTTTTATGTGGTATGCTGAAGGTTAATTCAATGTGTTTTATCTTTTTTCCAGACTTTGTTATTAATGATTCCGAAAAGGATGGTTCTTCAGATCTTTTTTTAAATGCTGAGTAATATCTTGTAAGTGCCGGAGCTTTTATTTGTGTTGTTCTTAAAACTGCTTTTTTTAACTCATTAAATTGTATTTTTTTTAACTCATTAAAGGTATTTACGCTATCGGGATCACAATTAAGGATCAATGTTTCTAATTTTTCAAAGGGCACCTTTATTATTTGTTCAAGGATATTTTTCTCTTTATCAAAGTTTGCTTTGATTTCATATTTATAATCATTTGGTAATGTGATTTCGCGACCATAATAAAAATCATTACGAATGATTAGGAATTGATAGTAAAATAGAATTAGCCCTAGCCTATCATTAGGGTCTTTGGGTTTGTTTTTGCTGTAGTTTTCTTCTAATATTGAATCTATTTCTTCTTGTGCTTTTGTAGTATTTTTATCTTCTAAGCGATTAATTTTTTTTATTATTTTGTATGCTTCTATCTCTTTTTCCAATATTTTCTCAGGCTCAAAAACTTTGCATCCAAGTGGTAGTTGTTGTTGCATATGATATTTAGAGAAATAGTATGCTGTTTGGGGTGGGATAAACATTCCCACCAAATCACCTTTTTGTGTTGTATGGTAGCGTAAACGGTGAGGGGTTTTAATGGGTTCGCTACTCGATGTATACGGGAAAATACCAGTCAATATGCCAAAAAACATGAATTCATCACAAGTTTCCATCTTTTGTTTCCTTAAACCTGCTATGACTGTTATCAAAGTTAAACATGTGACTTCCTTTGCTACCATCTAACTTATTTTTTTCCATTGTAATGAGTACCTGTAAATTATCCCTTTTTATTGTATGGTCTGTCTTTTCACTTGTTAAAGTTAATATATTCGTTGGTCTATAACCTAATTTGCTACTACCCAAAGCATCGCCTATTCTGACAGGATTATAGTCTTTAGCTCTTGGATTTATAAATTTGTCAAAAGCTGATTTTACAACCTCACTAATTACAAATAAGGTTATGTCTAATTGCTGATATATACTATTAAGAACTTCAATATTATAGTCTATAACATCCTTTCTGCTAAATGCCTGAGGAGCAGTAAACCAATGCTCTAATATTTGCATATAGTCAATAACAACCAGTGCTTGTTTACTATTACCTTTTATTTTTCGTATATTATGCTTCATCTGTGCTGGTGTGTAATATTCTGGTAATTCTGTTATTATGTGTAAATTTTTACTATACTTTTCTAAGAAAGAATTTGTTATATTGTGAAGAATTTTTTGTTTATCTTTAGTATCTTTAATCCATTTAATGTCGTTTATGGTTAATGGTTTGTCAGAGTCCATACTATAACAAGATAGTAACCTTGCCATAACTTCGTTTATATTCGTATTGTCTAAACTGTAAAATATAATTTTAGCCTTAGGATTATTCTTTAACACATTAAACATAAGATTGATTGAAAACATTGTTTTCCCGGTATTAGGTGCGCCTAATAATAACCAAAAACCTTTCATACCAAAGTTAGTAATATTTTGTAACCAATCAAAGCCTGTATTAAGTTTAAGTTCCTCTTCCTTGCCTTCAAAAAAACTATTAAAAACATTGTGAAAATAATCACTTACAGGTGCTAAATTTAAGGAGTTATCTGTCTTTTCCTCAATAACTTTTTCTGTCTCTTGTATTAGGTAATTTCCTATCTCTTCAATATTCTTACCCTCCTTAAGATATTGTGCAGCTTGAATTAAAATTTTTCTTTCTTGTCGCTTCTGATATAAGTCTATAAGTTCATTCTTTTTAGGTTCAAAAGTGGCAATACTAAAAATACCTAAATCAATAATTTCAGATAGTGCATTGCTTATGTCTTGTAATTGGTTTTTCTTTTTTAATTGTTGAGCTACAAAAACTTCGTTAATTTCTTGATCTTCCTGTGCAAGTTCTTTGATTATTTTCAGAATTATCTTGTTTTCGGTATAGCAAAAATAATTGTCTTTTAAATTGAAAACAATCTCTTTTACATCTGGGTCACCTGTTAAAAGATTCGCCAACACAATCTTTTCTAAGTCTTTATCTTTAAATTTCTCTTCATCAATCATTTTTAATCTTCTATCATATAATTTTTATATGTCAAAGCGAATTTATGAATATATTTAAGCAAGTTTTTCATTCACATTAAATATAATTATTTTGCTGATTGATAAATATATTACCAATCTCGCTTATTAGTTTTTATCCTTTTCTGGTTTAAATTTAATAGGTTCTCTCAGAATTTTTTATTTTTTGATAAAACTAACCTAACTAAATTTATTTGTGAATTATAGCGTTTTGCTTTTGTTTCTAATTATAGATTTGTTAAAATGTAAATATTATCAATTTACTCGAACAAGTCGATAATTTCTGAATTTGGATTATCATGAATATACATATCACCGGTGATTGCCATTGTGCTATGTCCAAGCCCTTCTGAAATGTATTTAACGCTTTTCCCGTTTTTCAATTAATCTGTTAATTTCGGTTGATTGTTGCCATATTCTGATTTACCAAATTCTTTGAATATTTCTAAATCAGATTTATTTTTTAATATTTTTATCCATTCCTGCATTGATTTTTCTTCTGATGGTGCTGGAAGATATTTATTAACAATCTTATGCCAACTGATTGCTTTTCCTTCTGGTAATTCATCTAAATCAGGATATTTTTTTCTAAAGTGGGAACATCTTTTAATATCTTGCTCTGAACATTGCAAAGATTCCGCAACGCGTTACGAAATCTTTTTGCCATATATTTTAGCCCTTTCAAAATTATTGTTCTCTTTTAGTAGCCCTTCCCCAATTTTCCATTACTCCCAATGCTTCTTTTAGTTTTGGTGCAGTCGCCCATAAAAATAAAACCGAATTTTCCTCAGCAATATTTTCAACTGGTACTTCAGCTATATAATCCCATCGATTGTCATCAAATCATAATGATTTCCCTGTTCAGAAAAATATTCAGGCATTTGATTTGAATATTCCCAAGGAGGATCAGCATAAATAACTCTATATTTTTCTTCAGGCAATGGTGGTGTGTTTGGCTTCTTTGGTTTCGGTAACAATTTTATTATTTCACGCCAAGACGAATTTTCCAACGCGTTGGAATTTTCAAAATCAGGATATTTCTTCGCGAACTGAATACAATAATATAAATCAGATTTTGAAACTACCAAATCTTTCGCCAAGTTTTCAATTCGCTTGCTTCCATATTCGGCTTTCTTAAATTTAAGCTCATCCTTAATTATCCTTTTCCCTATCTCGTGCTTCGTCTTTACTAACACTTCAACCAAAGGACTATCCAGAAATTCCCACATGTGGGAAAATGTTTCAATACCCACCCACAACTTTACTACTCCCTTATCCTCTGCAGTCCTTTTATAATCTTTATAAATAGGATATTTCTCATAAAGTTCATACCATTTTTTAATGATTCTCTCTGCCTTCCCGTTTCTTTTTCAAGATAAAGCCAACTTGTTGCCGAATTTACCCCCCTATATTCCCCAATTTCTTTGCCCTTTTTCCATTATCCCAATAATATACTTTTCCTTTTGACCAGCCAAGTTCTTATGCTATAATTTTTTGAGTATTATGTTTATCCCTTTTACCAGAATCTGTTAAAAGGGTTTTTTATGTCCTCTTCCATACTTTTTACCTTTTTCTCAATCTTCTCTCTTTTTTTTATCTTTACCCTTTATGCTCAATATTTTAAGATAATCCATTTACTTTTGCAATTTATCTATTTGTTCAAATTCCCCGTTTGCCTGAATTAAGGCAAACGGGATAATCACCCTTTTTTAAAGTAGACAATTGTTTTTCTCATAAAGTTCAAACGCCCTATCAAAATTATCTAACGGTAAATACCACACCTTTTTTGCTTGGTTTGTATTATTGCGTATTTTATAATTTAATGATTTCCAGCAAGTGTTCTAACATATTCAACCATAGCCTTATACTTTTCAATTTCTTCTGTATATTCAGTAAGAAATACAAGTTCAAACTTTGTAAGGCATGATAAATTTGTAATAAACTTTTGTATGACATTAACATCTCTTTCTTTATCATAAATAGGCATTTTTTCTGCAATAACTCCAGCCAATTCATTTCTTGTCATCTTATTATATTGTTCCCTTCTTTCTTTAATAAAATCTTGTCGTTTGGCATCATTAAGTTTACTTTCAATTTCTTTTTCAAATAAATAACCTGTCCTCTTTGCTAATTCCCGTTTTTTCCATTCCGGACCATCTGCTTTCCATAGTAGGTATTTCCCACTTGTTTCCAATTCACTTGTTTGTATATAATCAGGTGCATTTTCTTTTATTTCCATTTCCATCATTTCTTCTCGAACATCTCCCCAATCTTTATCTAATTTACCTGTTTTTTTCGTGATAGATACCTTCAATAGATCCATAAAATCATTATGGGTTCCTCCCATTCTCCTAAATTCTGTAATCAAGCCATCAAATTCATCAGGTGAAAGAAT
>JAGMCF010000196.1 GCA_023129415.1 Candidatus Cloacimonadota bacterium | reverse complement strand
TTTAATATTTCTTCTAAAAAGTCTGCAAGATGAATAAAAAGAAAACCTACAGATTCATTAAACTCCACTAAAATATCAATATCGCTTTTCTCATTTTGTTCATCTTTTACATAGGAACCAAATAGAGCTATCTTTCTTACTTTGTATTTTTCCTCTAATTCTTGTTTATGTTCTCTTATAATTCCTTTTATTTCTTCAATCTTTTTCATTTTATCACCACTTATCACCACCATATTATATGTATTTCATTTAATCTTATTTTCTTTCTTCAGTATTTGAAATTGTACAAAGCACTTTAAGATATTCATCTCTATAGGAGTATTTGAACTCTATGATTTGGGATTCAGCTGACTTTAAATCCATATTTCCTTTCCCTCTTCTCAAATGCCTCTTTTCCGCCCTCCAAAATTTCGCAGACATGTTCTCTAATACCTTGTTTTTCTAGAACAATACTTGCAGAATCATTTTTAAATGTATTTTCAAGCGCTCCGCTAACATAACATATTCTTGAGTTCTGTTTTTTCAAACCTCTGTCAAAATCTGCAACGATGACTTGTTCGGAATCAGTGTTAACAACAAGATTTGGATTATGAGTAACTATAATTACCTGCCTTCTCTTCTTGGCATCTCGGAAATACCTCATAAGAGTACGATAAACCGAGCGATTATCAAGGTTTTCTTCCGGTTGATCAATAAGGATTGGTCTTCTATCTTCTTCATCAAGTTTTAAAAATAAAATGAGCAGAGCAACTCCTTTTAGTCCTGGCGATAAATTATCAAGTTCTATACCATTGAATTCAATTGAATAACTTATGTTATAATATTTTGTAGAATAATGCCAGTTATCAAAGTCTTGTTCAGTATACTCTTCCCGCAATTGAGAAATAATTGTATATTGTTCTCCTTTGTTGTCCTGCAAAAATAAATTTTCAACATTTCCCAAGAAGTTTGTTATTAATGTTTCATCTTTTAAAGAAAGGTGTTTATTCTCAAGATTTAGATAAAATTTCAAATTTTCTAATTCTACTTTCAAAGCTTTCCACTCGTTACGCAAAAAACGTCCTTTATTTGAATGATCAATAAGTTTGTCCCCTTCTCTTGCTTTAGTTTCAATATCAAAATTGGATTGGATAGAAAAGTCAAATAATTTTTCGTTTTCCTCTGCACTTTCTTTTAAGATGTTTTCTAAAGGTGAATAAATTCCCTTTAGTATTTCCTTTTCCTCAAAAATAGACTTGAAGTAATTAATGAACAGATTTTCCCGATTACTTAACAAATCAGGCAATTTTTTCTCTGTCTCCTCGATTTTTTTAATGTCACTATTCAAGGAATCTTTTTTCTTTTTCAAATCCGATAATGATTTATGTATCTCTTTGATTTTATCCTGCTTTGACTTCTCGATTTTTATCTTGCTATTCAATTCTCCAATCTTTTTATTAAGTTTATCTAATTCAACTTTTTTCTCCCCAATTTTTCCTCCTTCTCTTTCTTCCCCTTCAATCTCTTTTTTTCTGGAATCAAGTATTTGTTGCAGATCTTCCGGATATAGAACAACTTTTATCTTTTCTATATCCTTCTCTGTAATTCCTATTGTCTGAAGGTCAATCTTTAATCTATCAGTAAATGTTTTTGAATCTTCTAGAAATACAGAAATCTCATTTTCCATTTCTTCTATTTTTAATATTTTAGTTTTTAACTCTGAAATTGTCTTTTCCAATTTAGATTTTTGTTCAGTAAAAGAATTAAGTTTGTCCAAAATTTGCTTTTGATCTTCAAAATCTTCTAAAGCATCTAATATCTTTTTCATCTCCCGATCAAGCCCTTTTATCGCATCTTCAATTTTCTTTGTTTCTTCATTCTTACTATCTTTCGCGTCAATTAGTTTCCTATGCCCATATATTTTTGAATTTATTTCCTCTATCTGTTTTGCAATTCTACTCTTTTTATCGTTCATTACTTTTAATTGAGTCTCTTTATAACTCTTAAAGTCGGTGAAATCAGCCTTATTTTCTGGAGGAATTTTTTGGAAAATTACATTCTCAATTTGCTCTTCAAGTTCTCTTTTCCCTATTTCAGAGCATAATTGGTCAACAAAATCTTGCGGTATGAATCTTATTTTACTATCTTTTTGGAGCATTTCTAATTTATCTCCAACATCTTCCTTATCTACAATACCATCTCTCCATTCTACCATTATTTTCGTACCTGCTAACTCTTTGAACGCTTTCTTTAAAAATGATTTTTCTCCTTCTTTATAAATTCTATAACTTTTTGTAGCATAAGCAATTAAATCCAATACAGCGGTTTTACCAGTTCCTTTTCCGCCTATAACACTGATTAATCCTTCGTTTAGTAACACAGGGTTGTCATCTACAAACCATCCATTTGAATCGCTCACTGTAAATGACTTAATTATTTTACTTCTGTCAAGCTTACGTGGAGGTTCTTCTCCTATGTAAACTCTTTCCTCTGGCTCGTAGATAATCTGTTTTAATCCTTCAAAAGTAGGATCTGCTTTGATCCAACAATATTTATTGATTGGGTTAGAGTTCTCGTCTTTTAATTTACCAAATGGATAATCATCTTTATGAGAATCACTCCCTTTAATGCAAGGAATTTTTCTATTATTAAGCCAGGATTTTATTTGTGCTTCCAAATGTTTATCACTTTTCCAAAGAAAAAAATCTATTTGTTTTTTATTAGATGACCCGATAATATGCGCTTTATCTATTAATCCGAGTTTGAAATATTTGTCGTTAATTGGATCTATATTATCAATCCCTCCATATTCATCATATGGCAACCATACTAAGAAGTGATCTTTTAGATTATTGTCTTCCTCGAGAGACTTTATGACCTTTAAATAATCAAAACTCAATTTTAACCTTTTATCTGAAGAATCTTTTATATTACCTAAGCTTTCTGTCTTGCCACCTTCGTAAAAACACTTTAAAGCATTTAGCCAAGTTCTTATAAAAGACAATTCTATTTGATTGTTAAATATGATGTGAAAATTTATCATTATACCTTTCTTTGCACGCAGGTCATTTTTATCTAAAATTATATTATTCATTCGGAATTCTATACAGGGAAATAGTACTTTATTTTTAATACTGTCATCGTTCAAAATCTTCTCATAACCAGAAATACTACAATAATCATTTATACCAACCACATCTGCACTGCTTTTTTCAAGGTTTGTAACAAACTTTTTGTAATTACCTCCGTATGAATAGGGTGTATGCACATGTAAATCCCATTTTCTCCATTCAGAACCTCTCAGATATTTGAAACCACTCATATTTTCACCTCCTTCTTTTCACCACCATATCAAAGGTTTTATTAGTTTATAATCTAAATCCTTCAGGTCAATCTTTTCACCATCTTCTCCGCCAGAGGCGGATCCGCCTTCGGCGGAAAACTCTACTTCATCAGCGGTGATTTTCTTTATCCATCTGCCGAGTAAATTTGAAAGAGTTTCTGGAATATCTATGCTTGTTCTGAGCGGAGTCGAAGGATCAGGATAAAGCTTTGATAAGTCCACATTTACCGTGTTATTTTCATAATCTATTTCCAGAGAGGATAACATCTTTAAATCCCTCATAAATACATATTGATTATACGGGTCCTGATTCGGATTATCAAACAAATCTGAATCTTCATATTTTACTTTTCTTAGAGTATCTTCGTATTGCTCAAGTTCGTAGTATTTGAAGAAGCCACCACCTTGCCAATGAACTTCTTTTGATATACCTGATTTATTACTTGCCAAAACTTTCTTCATTCTTGGCAGAACTACTGTATAAAAATGTTCACCCATCTCAACACCAAGCCATTTTCTTTTAAGTTTATGTGCTACTGCTGTTGTTGTGCCACTTCCTAAAAAGAAATCCATAACAATGTCTTTTTCGTTAGATGTAGATTCTATTACACGCTTTATTACTTCTTCAGAATTTTCGGTTTGGAATTCTGCCCCAAATTTATATCCTGTTATATCCGTCCAGTTAGAATCGATAATTTGTTCTTCAGTCTCCAAATATTCCGGAAGCCCCTTAACTTTTAATCCGCGACTATCAATATAAGACGCTTCTTCATTAATTCTTATTCTTCCTTCTTTTTCTAATCTAAGAATTGACTCTTGATTATATGTCCAGTGTCTTCCTCTTTGTGGATAAAGTAATTTACCTAAAATATAAGCAGGTCTGCCTTTACCAGATGAACTCATGGGATGCCATCTTGGTTTAATGGGTTGTTTGCAAAAAGTACAAATTCTTGCCCTATTAACGGGATTGAAAAATAATCTATGAGATTTTGAATAAAAAAAGAAACTTTCTGTAATTGTGGTAAAAGTACCAGATGGTTTCTTAAATCTATTTACAATTATCTCATTCCTAAAATTCCTCTCTTCAAAAATCTCATTCATCAAAAGCCTAATATACATATTTCCGTTATAATCGCACCTAACAAAAATGCTTCCTCTGGGATTTAAAACATCCCTTGCCAACTGTAATCTATTTTCAAGTAAAGTAATCCAACTTGCATCTTTATATTTAACTGAATAAAAATAATCAGCATCGGCCTCTTTATTAAATGGTGGGTCAATATAAATCGTCTGCACCTTTTCTTTAAATTTCGGCAAAATTGTGTTCAATGCCTGATAATTTTCGCTCTTTATCAGCCATCCATCTAAAGAATTATCCAAATTATCAAAAAGAGATAAAATCTCAAGTTCTAAATCCTTAAAGTGTTTCGTGTCTATTGGTAAGTGTTTGTATTTAGAGTTTAGAGATTCTTCACTATCGTTCAGAATGACAGAGGGAGATGAAAGAATGACAGAAGGATTGAAACTTGCGTCAACAATTCCTAAATCTTTCCACTCTTTAATCTGTTCATCAAAATTTGAATGATTTAAAATTTTTTCTACTAATTCAATATTTTTATTCGCTATCCTATCAAGGGTTATTACATAATTGGAATTTAATACAAATTTTGGTTTATTCCATATTTTTACGAGTTCATCTTCAAATTGAGAAATAAAATCAATAATATTGAAAGCAGTATTTTTTAATACTTGAAGTTGCTTTATTCTTATTTCTGTCCATTCACTTTCTCCGGTAAATACATACTGATAGAGCCAGATATCAAACTGTTCTTTTAGAAATTCTTTCGCGTTCTTGTTTATGAAATAATCAACTTCATTTTGTTTTTCAAAAATTCTAAATGCATTCAATAGATTATCTTCATTGATTTCTATATTCTCTTTTTTTAATGCTCTTAAAATATAAATAACTTTGGTCTTTTTACCTCTTTCAGAATAATAGACATTAAAAACAATTACATTATCACCCCTTTTTTTCTTAAATTCATAAATAATTTGCCTTTTTTCATTTGCCCTTTTATGTTCCAGGGTGGAGACATCAAAGAAAAATTTATATCCATCTATATCAACCTCAAGATTCTTAAACAGCCTGTCAGTCTTAACATAATAAAGCATGTGCGTTTTCCAGAATAACATTACATCTTTGTCATCAGTATAGACTTTCTCATAAATATTTTGATGAATAGGGGTATGTCTAAAATAAATTGAACCACTTTCTGAAAAATACCTATTAAAGAATGTGTAGAGTTTATCAAAAAGTTCTTCTTTGAATTCAGGGAATGGTTTTACTGATTCTTCAATATCTTTTTGAAGTTTAGGGAAAACACCTTTTTCGTAATATCTTGATTTAATTCTCATTAAATTGATGAATCCAGATTCTCCTTCTACTTTTGCACCTACAAAGATGTCTTTCAAGGCATTGTAGAATTTTTGTTCTTTAGTCATAATAAATTCCTTTAGTCAATTATATATAATTTTTAATAATATTCCTCAATCAACCTGTCATCAGCGAAATTAAAATATTTATTATCACCAATACTAATATGGTCAAGGATTTTAATTTACCTAATTTTCTCGGCAATTTCTTGGCAATAGGCTAAGGCAATACATAATATCTGCCTTTTTTTAATCTATCTGCATTTTTTCAAAATCTCACGCAACTCAAGATTTATTAAATCGCCAACCTAATCGTGAAGCAAATTATAAACATCCGCATATTGTCTCTATAAAATCATCAACCAAATCATCAACCAAATCATCAACCAAATCATCAACCTTATCTGAGCGCATAATAAAGACCTCTACCTTTACCAGTGGGTTTAACAACCTCAAGTTTTACTAACTTCTTAATCTCTTTGTGCGCTGCTTGTGAAGATATTATGAATATATTTCTTATATCTTTATTTGTAATTTTACCATTTTGATTTATAAATTCCACTATCTTCATCTGCCTTTCTGTTAAAGCAATCTGTCCTCTTTTGGTCTTTCTTAATCTTTCACTACTGAGCCTTATTACTCTTTGTTTTACTGCCTGAATGCTTACATTTACACCTTCCACAAAATATTCAAGCCAATTTGTAATATCAAGAATGTTTTGGTCAACACTTTGTAATGCTCTGTAGTAAGCCT
>JAGMCF010000195.1 GCA_023129415.1 Candidatus Cloacimonadota bacterium | reverse complement strand
AAACAGGCATTTTCGTAAAGTCTTCAAAACTCATAATCTATCTCTTTGTTTAAATCTTCGCCTTCGCCTTAGCCTTTTTTAATCAATCTGCGAAGCTATGTTCTTACAAGTAGGTTTTGTATGTTATTTGACACCGCCAAATTTGCGATTTCTTTTTTGAAAATCTAATATTGCTTGCATATATTCTTCTGAATTAAAATCTGGCCAGAGGGTTTTTGTAAACCATAACTCAGAATACGCAGCTTGCCAGATAAGAAAGTTACTAATTCGGATTTCACCACTTGTGCGAATTACCATATCAGGATCTGGAAATTTACTTGTATATAGATAATTTGAAAACTCGGTTTCAGTTATTATATTTAGTTGCTTAGACAATATATTATTAATTGTCTCAATAATTTCGTTTCTACCTCCATAATTAATTGCAATAATTAAATTCAGCCCTGTATTGTTTTTTGTTTTTTGATAAGCTTTATTAATTTTTTCAATAAAACTTTTTTTTAATCCTTTTTGTGATCCGATAAAATGCACAATCACATTATTTTTTGCAAGATTGTTAATTTCCTTCATTAAAGTATTCTCAATAAGAGTAAGTACAGCTTTTGCTTCGTTTTCTGGTCTTCGCCAATTTTCTGTGGAAAATGCGTAAATTGTTAGATATTTAATTCCAAGATTTCCTGATGTTTCAACAATTTTACGCACAGCTTTTACCCCTGCTTGATGACCTTTAATACGCGAGAGACCTCTTTGTTTTGCCCACCTACCATTGCCATCCATAATAATAGCAATATGAGTTGGAATTGTGCCTTTTTTTACTTGTGCGATTAATTCTTCTTTGGCTTTCATAATTCTACAAATATTTTGCTCCTATAGTGCTCATCATTTTATTTTACTTTGCAAATCTTACGGAATCTGCTTACCGGAATGCCTGCTTGGTTACGATATTTTGTAACTGCTCGGAGAGAGATGGTAATCTCTTTTTGAGCTAATAAATCAACAATTTTTTGGTCACTTAGTGGAGAGGATTTATCTTCATTATTTATAATCCTAAGTATTTCCTTTTTGATAATTTGTGATGAAATATTGCCAACTTGACTTGTAAAGAACCACTTTAAAGGATAAACTCCAAAAGGTGTATCAATATATTTATTTTTCACAACACGACAAACTGTAGATACATCTCTATAAACCTTGTCAGAAATATCTTCATAGGTCATTGGTGTTAGTTCTTTTAAGCCATGTTTAAAGAATTTAGGTTGTTGTCGTATAATCTCAATTGCTATTTTGTATAAAGTTTCTCTTCGCATCCATAAGGCTTTCACATAATTTTCTGCAGAAGCAAGTTTAGATTTGATATATTTAATAGCATTTTCTTTGTCATTACATTTTGAAATCATTTGTCTTGCGTATTCTTCATTAATAGCCACTTCAGGGATATAAGAATCATTGATTATTATTTCTAATCTATCGTCTATCTCTTTTACAATGATGTCTGGAATAATGT
This sequence comes from Candidatus Cloacimonadota bacterium, assembly GCA_023129415.1. GTDB lineage: Bacteria > Cloacimonadota > Cloacimonadia > JGIOTU-2 > JGIOTU-2 > JAGMCF01. Next base: position 36,175 of record JAGMCF010000195.1, on the reverse strand, counting down.
AAGACAAAGGCTTTGAAGAAATTCTGCTCCCTGGTTTTGGATTAAGATAACTTATAATATCTTTTATAATAAGGAGTTCTTCCAAAGAGATTTTGTGCTTTTTGGTTAATATATCATATTTATGTTTTTGAATCAAGTTCAAATCATCTTTTATGATGGAGACCAGAATCTCGTTTTCAAGTTGTTTCTCATCTAATTGCGCAAACAGGCATTCAGCAAGATTTCTAGCACCAATTCCTTTTGGATAAATTTGCATTATCATAGAATGTATTTCTTCAGCACGGGAAATAGGTATTGAAGCTGACTCAGTGAGGTCTTCAAGAGATGTATCAAGATAACCGTTTTGGTTTAGACTGCTTAATATTGCATCAGCAAACTGTTGGTCGCTTTTATTTAAAGGTAATTCTCTAACATTATTAGAGAATTGTTCCCAGGAATTTTCCTGTTCTCTTTCATAATCTTCAAATCTTTCTGAATCTGGAATGGATTTGTCTTTTCGTTCAATTTCAAATTGAGTGTTTCTGACATCACTCAAATCATTTATAATTTTATTAAGTTCTTTAATTTTTTCGGTTAAATCATAGTCTTCAAGTTCCTCAACTTGTGACTCTCTATCTTTTGCTTCTGTTTCTTCATCTGAAATAAAAGTTTCCTCAAAAGATTCTGAACTTAGGTCTTGAAGAAAGGGATTACTTCTGAGTTCTTCCTTAAGAGCAATTTCTAACTCTTGTATTGGTTTTTGAAGCAGTTCTGCGGTGATAATCATCTGCGGTGAAAGCTTAAGCTTTTGCTCAAGCTTTTGGTTGGTTCCTAATCCTACATTTAACTTTGCCATAATATTTAATTCTAATTGACTTGTAGATCTATCCCTTTTTCTGTATAGGTGCTTCCAGCACTTCACGCACCTTATGCGCAAGATCATCCGGTGACATTGGTTTTTGGATAAACGCTGTTCCCGGCTCCAAAATACCACGTTCGATAACCTCTTTGCCTGTGTAGCCTGACATAAAGAGCACCTTCATATCTGGTCGCAGGGTTTTCAATTGTTTAGCCAACTCGCAACCACTCATCTGTGGCATTACTACATCTGTTAACATTAGATGTATTGTATCTTTATGCTGTTTGCAGATTGAGATAGCTTCTCTACCCAGACTGGCTGCCAGAACCGTGTAACCATTTGTCTCAAGTATCTCGAGAATCAAATCACGGACCATTTCTTTGTCTTCCACTAATAGGATAGTTTCCGAACCCTTTAGTAGCTCTGGTTCCACTATTGTTGGTTTAGGAATTTCAACCCCTTCATCGACCCTCGGTAGATAAATCTTAAAAGTTGTGCCTTGTCCGATCTCGCTGTATACCCAGATACTACCACCACTCTGCTTAATAATACCATAGACAATAGAGAGACCCAGACCTGTTCCTTTGTTTATCTCCTTAGTTGTAAAGAAAGGTTCAAAGATGTGGGATTGTGTCTCCTCATCCATTCCACATCCGGTATCAGTAACAGCCAGCATTACATAAGGTCCAGCCTCCACTTCTACATGCTGACGAGCATACTCCTTATCCAGTTCTAAATTAGCAGTCTCAAGATTGATCTTACCGCCATTGGGCATTGCATCCCGGGCGTTAACTACCATATTCATGATGACCTGATAGATCTGCCCTATATCTGCTTTTACACTTCCCAGTTTCGGCTCCAAAACAGTGACAAGCTCTATGTCTTCACCTATTAAACGGTGGAGCATTTTTTGCATCTCTGTGACCACTGCATTTATATCCAACACCTTAAGTTCAAGCACCTGTTTGCGGCTGAATGTCAGGAGTTGGCTTGTAAGAGAGCTGGCTTGTTCTGCTGCCTTACTGATCTCTTTGGGGTATTTGCTCAACGGATCAATCTCTCCAAGTTTATTTAGCAAAAGCTCGCTATATCCAGTGATTGCTGTTAATAGATTATTAAAGTCATGTGCCATACCACCTGCCAGTCTTCCGACTGCTTCCATTTTTTGAGCTTGACGAAGTTGTTCTTCGCTTCGTCTTAGTGCTTCCTGTGCTTGTATCCGTTCAGTTATGTCTCTTCCAATTCCATGAACACCTATTACTTTACTTCCTTCTTTTATTGGTCTTAATTTTAACCAATATATTCTTTTCTCCCCTTTTTTATTTAGAACAGCTGCTTCAAATTCCACAGATTCTCCAGAAATTACTTTTTGATACATCTTAATAGTGTTCTTTCTATTTTCTGGATCTACAAGAAAAAGGGATTGTTTATTTATTAATTCTTTTTTTGTATAACCAAGCAATTTTTCAAAAAGATGATTTACAGAAAGATATCTTCCTCTAATATCTGAAGTCCATATAACATCATTTGCGTTTTCAAACAGGTCACGGAATTTCTTTTCACTATTTTCCAATGCATTATCTGCTCTCATATGTGCTATTGCAATAGCAATTTGATCTGAAACAAATTCTAATATCCCCATATCTTTTTGGGTATATAATTTGGAGTCAATATAACTTTGGACAGCAACGACTCCAATAACTTTATTTTCAACTTTTAATGGAACACCAAGCCAAATTTTTGAAGGTGTACCAATAATCTCAACCTCTCCAGCTTGAACTAACTTCTTACTAACCTCTTCATTAGCAAGAAGTGATTTACCTGTCTTTATTACATAATCAGTCAATGTCTTGCCTGCCGGAAAAGTAGTAAATCTGTCTTTTTGATCTACATCATAGGGAAGAGAAATAGTATCAGTTTCTTTATTATATAATGCTACATAAAGATTTGTTGTATTTATAATTAAGCTAAGTTGCTTGTGTATTATTTTGAAAAGTTCATAAAGATTTTTAGAGGTATTTACTGCATCTGCAATATTATATAATACTGATTGAGTTTGTTCAGCTCGCTTTTGCTCGGTAATATCTTCCAGAGCACATAAGGCTCCAGTTATCTTACCTTCTTGATTTAGAGTGGGAATTACCTTATAGTGAAAAAACACTGATTTTCTCCATTTTGATGTATATAGTTTTTCAGCACTGATCTCTTTGCCTTCATTCATACAGTGTTTAAGGTTATCTGAGAAACCTATCTCCTTTAGAGGTGGAAATGTTAGAAGATTGATTTGTTTTGTAGCTTCTTCTGAAGGAGAGCCAAGTAGTTGAAGTGCGGTATTATTTATACTCTGGATTATTCCATTTATATCACAAGTTAAGATTCCAACAGGTGTTTCTTCAAATAGCAGTCTATATTTCTCTTCGCTGTTTTCCAAAGCATTATCTGCTCTAATATGTGCTATTGCAATAGCAATAGAATCTGAAACAAATTCTAAAATTGCCAAATCCTTTTCTGTATAACGAGAAGCATCAGTATAACTTTGTACTGCAACTACACCTGTAACTTCATTTTCAATCTTTAATGGAACACCAAGCCAAATCTTTGAAAAGGTTCCGATTTGTTCTACTTCTCCAGTTTGAATCAATTTTTTCATAACCTGCTCAGTAGCAAGAAGCGGTTTACCTTTCTTTATTACATAACCAGTAAATGTTTTTCCTGCTGGAAACGAAGTAAATTTGTCTTTTTTATCAACATGATAGGGGAGCGAAATAGTATCGGTTTCTTTGTCATATAATGCAATAAAGAAATTAGTCGTATCTAAAATTGTACTGAGATAACTTTGAATTGATTTGAATAACTCATCAAGGTCTTTAGTAGTATTTACTGCATCTGCAATATTATATAGAACTGATTGGGTTTGTTCAGCTCTCTTCCGTTCTGAGATATCTCTATCAACCCCTCTGTATCCCAGCAGATTTCCTTTATCATCAAGTAAAGGAACAGCATTTGTTTCAAGAATAACAATATGTCCATCCTTATGCACATTTTTATTTATTAAGTTCTGAAATTTTTCTTTCTTTTTAAAGACTTCAAATGCAGCTTTTTTTAATTTTTCTCGCTCCTCTGGAACAAAAAAATCATAGAAATGTTTACCCAAAATTTCCTGACATTCATAACCAAGAACTTGCTTAGCAACAGGGCTACTATAAGTATAGCATCCTTTTTCATCTGTCTCCCAGATCCAGTCACCTGTATTAGCTACGATATTTTGAAATCTTTCCTCAGATTCTCGCAACGCATTCTCTTTTTCTGAAACATCTTCAAGAATGCTTAGTAATGATTTTCTGGAGTCTTCTGAGTCTTTATATAGTCCTTCAATTTTCTCTTTGTCGGAAGTAATTTGTTCTGATTTATTCTTTAATTCCGCTTCCGTCTGTTTCTGTTCGGTTATGTCCTTCACAGTTCCCATACTTGCCAACTTACCTTGATAATTGACAAGCCCCACATTCATACGGACAATGACTCTGGTTACGCCATCCTTATGCAACATACGGAATTCGTATTCTCCGGGCACATCTTCCCCTGCTTGTCTTCGTCTGTAACGATCTGCAACTATCTCTATATCCTCGGGTGCAATGAGTTGTCGGAAATCCATCCCGATAGTTTCCTCCACTATGTAGCCAACCATTCTTGCAAAGGATTCATTGACAAATTGCATTTTGACATCCTGGATAATAAAGACTCCATCCTGAATATTATCAATTAAGGTGTGATATTTCTCTTCAGACTGTTCCAATTCAGCTATTGCATGCTTACTCTCGGTGATGTCGCTAAAAATTCCAAAAGTTCCTTGATACCTCCCATTGTTATCAAATTTTGGAGTAGCAGTAACCGAAAGAATCCTTTGCTTGCCATCATTTCTAAAGATAGAAAGTTCATATTTACTTGACTTACCAGTTTTTCTAATTGAGGTTTGTTCAAGAATTCGTTGGAATTCTTCTGGAGTTGTTAATAACTTCAAGTTCTTTCCGAGCAATTCTTTTCTAGAATATCCAAACATGTTGGCTGCTGCTTGATTTATAAATGTAAAATTTTCATTCTCATCAACAGTTCCTATTCCTTCTTCCGTTGTCGCAATAAGAGCACGATACTTTTTTTCTGAGTCCAGAAGGTTTTGTTCTGTGTCCTTCCTAATCTGTATTTCTCTTTTAATGTTATCATGAGCCAAACAGGCATTAATTGCAATGCTCAACTTTTCTGAAAGACTGAGAAGTATATTGGCTAAAGTTTCATTAACTATCTCCTTATTTGTATAAACCAGTTTAAGTATTGCAACATTTTTTATAGGGACAATTAAAACAGATTGTTCTTTTCCTGTTATTTTAAAGCAGTATTGAAAGAAATCTTTATCGTTTCTGTTTTTTATTACTGGTAGTTGGTTTTTCCATATTTTTTCAAAAATATCTTGAAAAGCGCTGACCCTTTTTTTAATTTCTGCTTTAGTTAATAATGAACCTGCTCTTGCTCCTAATTTGATATTTTCTCCCTCTTTTTCACGAAGCCAGATACTTCCTCTATGAGCATTTGTTTTATGGACAATTGTATGAATAACATCGTGAAGCATTTCAGAAAGGTTCAAGCTGTTACCTATAGCCAGTGCACATTCGTAAGATATACTAAGTTTTTGAATGACAGATGTATTTTGTTTTTCCATAATTTATCCTCCGCAGGGGGATTTATTCTTCCATTCCTATCCGTTCAGGCTCTGCCTAACCGAGACTAATAACTACAGTTTTATTATATAACTCAATATATTTGTCACCTGTAGAGGCGATTTCACCTAAACTTAAAAATCCAAATAGAAAAACCCCTGTTCCTGCTTTGGTTTCAATAATTTTTAATTCATCTTCAAATCTATCTTTTAGAAATAAGGCTCTTGTGATGCAATCAATAATTAGAGCTTTTGTTGGTGATGTTTTCTTTTTGTTTTCATAAGAGGTTTTAGCCTGGTCCGTTGCTGAGCCAGCAGCTTCTATTAATTTTTCAGGATTTCCTTTCATTATCATCAGTATTGAATTTTCAGGTATTTCGCTGCTTAATAGAATATTGTTTTTCTCATCAAATTCAATAGGAACTCGCAGAACGATTTCGTTATCATATTTTAACATTCCAAGTGGGTATGATTTTGCAACCTCAAGGAAATTATCTTTAGTTAATTTGACTCCAGCATCTTTCTCAACAATTTTTTTATAAAATTTAAATGCCGGTTCCCAGTTAATTGATTTCAAAATATGCTTCTTTACACTGCTGGCAGTAGCAGGTCCATAGATAGTTTGCCAACCGTGGTCAATTCCTATAGATATGTAATCATCAATAGAAGCGATAATAGCTCCACCTGCAAAGTAATCATTACTGGTAAATAAAGATGGGCGTTTCATATCTATTAAACTGCCTGCTCCACCACCAATATATGTCATTTCTTTTCTGCTTATTTCATATAAAGTTTCTATAAGCCAAGGAATATTATTTACCCAACCATCATTGAGTATAAAAAGGGTCTCAGTATTTTTTGATATTAGTGTTTCAGGAATAATACCTTTAAACCTTTTTAGATTTTTTATCACTTCAATTGAAACAGGAGATTTAAATGCGCAACCGACTATTCCCTGTTTATACCGAGAACCATTATAGATTACTTCAGGGAAGATACCACCCCATACTAAAATTTCCATCTTTTTAAGAAGAGGTTGTATCTTTTCATAATCAAATTTTGTTTCTTCTGCAACAAGTAATAGAATTCCAGAAGCATTGTCTTTACTCAGTTTATTTAGAAAGGGTTGCCAGCCCTCTATCTTTTTACCGTCAAAAAACTCTATTTTTTTAAACATAATTCTAATTGACTATTTTTAATTTACAATTTTATATTTACAATTGTAAATAGTAAATTGTCAATAGTCTGCTTTACACTCCATATTTCTTTTTTTCACCAAGCCGGGCTAATAGTTCATTTATATCTTTTTTTAACTCAATAATGCGTGCTTCTCTATCTTTAGCAACATTATAGAAAAGTTGAAGTTCATTTATTTTCTCGTGTAGTGTATTCTCCACCTGCTTTCGCTCGGTGATATCACGAGCAATCCCACATAATCCGATGATCTCACCGAAGCTGTCGCGCATAGGTACCTTAATAATGTGGAAAGTAAAAGAAACACCTTTTACCTTCTTAGTATGCTCTTCTTTGACGATTTCACCTTTGAGAACACGAGAATCCACCTCTCTGATGTGTAAGGCAGCTTCTTTGTCGAAGAGGTCATCATCCGTTAGTCCTATCAGCTTTGAGGCTGTGAGTCCGAAAATACTCTCCATAGTCGGATTGACCTGGGTGTATTTTAGACTAAGATCTTTAACGAAGATGGAATCCTGAGCCGTCTTGAAGATAGTCCGGAACCTTTCCTCACTCTCCCGTAGTGCCTTCTCCGCCTGCTTGCGCTCAGTAATATCTCTGCACATAACGAGCAATTCCTCAGGATTACCATCATTATCTAAGAACAGATGAGTTCTTTCGTGTACCCATATAATTGAACCATCTTTACGAGTCTTACGAAATTCTAACTCACTTTTGATTAACTTTTTGCTAAAGATTTCTGAAACCTGTTTCTGAACTCTTTTTAAATCATCCTTATATACGATAATCCAGACAGATTCTCCAATTAGTTCATTTGTAGTATAGCCTAAACATTCAGCACCAAATTGATTGACCGAGAGAACTGTTCCATCCGGTTTTACAGAAAAATACATATCAGGAGCATAGTCATATAAATTTTGAAGCCGTGTCTTAATTTCGTTCAGTTCCTTTGTTCTTTCTTCAACATTTCTTTCAAGATCAGACATCTTTAAACTGGCAATTTTAGTAAGTTCCCACTTTTCACTCAAAGCAAAGGCGAGTTGACGAGCTTCTATGTTATCAAAAGGTTTTTTGAGAATAAAAAGGTTGTCAGAATATCCAAGTTTTTCAATTACTTCTTCCCAGGAATAGTCTGAGTAAGCTGTACAGATAACGACCTGTAAATCAGGATGTATTTTCCAAATTCTGGAGATTGTTTCAATACCATCCCATCCCGGAGGCATTCTCACATCAACAAAAGCTACAGCATAAGGTTCGTTTTTCTTGAGAGATTTTTCAACCATTTTCAAGCCCTCTTCTCCCTGGAAAGCACAATCTATTATGTATTTATCATGTTGTAATCTCTCAGAATTTCCCAAAAGAACTTGTTCCAATTTATCCAGATCGGTCTTTTTCTCTTTAGAGATAAGCAGTATCTTTTTAAAATCCAGATGAATCTGCTTATTATCATCTATTATAAGTATTCGTTTCTTTTTTTGTTTGTTATTAATATCCATTGTTACTCCCTTTTGTTTATTTGTAATCATTCTGCCACAAAGACACTAAGGCACTAAGATTATAGAATAATTCTTTCCTGCCTGTTCATCCTTTTTACCTTTCGGAGAACGGGCAGAGAACAGGCGGAGAATGGATCGGCAGACTGGTCTTTCCGAAAGGGGAATAAAACTCATATTAATCCTTTGTGTCTTGGTGCCTTTGTGGCTGAATAGTTACTTTTATTTATTGGCATGATCGCAGTAAATTTTGCTCCCATACCTTTTCCATCACTATAGGCTGTCAGTTTGCCTTTCAAAGCTGCTATTGCCAAAGCACTGGTATGGAGACCAAAACCCTGACTGCCTTTCTTAGTAGTAAATCCATAAGAAAATATTCTGTCAAGATTATCTTTTTTAATACCAATGCCGTTGTCAATTATTTCAACCATTTGATATTTCTTTTCTTTATCTTCTAAAATGTTTATTGTAATTATTTTATTCTTATCATCCTTTATTATTAGGGATTCTTGGGCGTTTTTCAAGAGATTAACAAAGACTTGCATTAATTTACCTTTTTCCACCAAAATATGGGGAAGCTCTTTATAATCTTTTTCTATGTTAATGTTATACTTATTAAATGAATCCTGATACATCCTGAGCACATCATCCATCATTTTTGATAATGATACTGATTCTATAATTCCAGAAACACCGGCATAATTCTGCTGGACTGCTACAATTTCCTCTATATGGTCTATACCTTTATGTAAATTTGATATTTCCTTCAAATAGTTCTCCTGTTCCTCTTTTAGGATTTTTCCAACTTTTAGTAGATAAGTTGGAAGCATTTTCCCTTTTTCATCTGAATTAATATAATTGCTGAGGTCGGTTGTGTGCTGTTCCATAAGATTAAGAGCCTTTCCCAAACTATTTACTTTTGATTTTTCAATTCTTTCTTTGAGAATTTGCGATGATACCTTAACGCTATTCAGCACATTTCCAACATTGTGGAGGATTCCGCTTGCGATCTCTGCCATGCCTGCTCTATGAGCAGTGTCAACCAACATTTTTTGAGTTTCTTGTAATTCCTTTAGAGTTTTTGCCAGTTGATTTTTTTGCTCGTTAATTTGAATGTTTTTTTCTGTAAGTATTTTATTTGCTTTCTGTTTGATCCGATAACGGCTATAAATCACCACCATTAAAATTAAAACTAATACTGATATAGCAATAAATGAGTTGCGAAGGTTTTGTTGACGGGTTATCTCCAATTTCTGAATTTCATTATTTTTCCGCAATATTTCATTTTCTTTTTCTTTCTTTTCTGTTTCATATTTAGTCTGCATTTCTGCTATCTTTTCACTGCTTTCTTTGGTAAATATGCTATCTTTCATACCAGAATAGAGTTTATAATATTCAAGTGCTTCTTGGTGATTTGCTTTTACAGAATAAAAATCGGTTAGTGTCGCGTAGATATTTTGTATTAAGTCTTTTGCTTCAATTTCTTTAGCTAATTTCAATCCTTTTTTAAGATATACCAATGATTTATCATAATTTTTGAGTTTTAAATAAGTACCTCCAATATTCTTTAAGCTAGCAGCAATGCCATATTTATTATTAATTTCTTCATTTATTTTTAATGATTCCAGATAGTATTCTAAAGACTTATTATAATTCTCTAAATACCAATAAATAATTCCAATATTATTTAAGCAATAAGCAATATTATTTTTATTCCCAATCTCTTTCATGATTTTTAATGATTTTAAAAAATTTTCTAATGCCTTATCATAATTCTCTAATGTCATATAAATAAGTCCAATATTATTTAGGGTCTTAGCAATCCCCTCACTATTATCTAATTCATTCATTATTTTTGATGATTCAGTGTAAATTTCTAAAGCTTTATCATAATTGCTTAATTTCCAATAAATAATGCCAATATTATTTAAAATAGTAGAGATGCCTTCTTTATCTCCAATGTCTTCCATTATTTTTAAAGAATTCAAATAGTATTCTAAAGACTTGTCATAATTACTTAAATAATAATTTCCTGCACCGATAATTTTTAAAGCTTGGGCTCTTCCTCTACTATAATCAAATTTTTGTGATAGCTCTAACGCTTGTTGTCCGTATTTTATTACCTTTTCAGGCGACAGCACATAATACCTTTTTGCTAATTGGTTTAAAATATCAACCCTCTCTTTACCAGATACAGTTTTTAATCTTATTTCTAAACTATCAATATCGGTTTGAGAATAAAGATAACTACATAGAATAAAAAAGATAATTAAAAGATAATAATATTTTTTCATATAAACTTCAATTAACTTTTTTATGCAATTTATCTATTTGTTGGCACAAGCACAGTAAACTTTGCACCCATGCCTTCTCCATCACTATCAACTAATATTTTACCCATTAGTTCTGATATTGCTAAAGAACTTGTATGCAGTCCAAAACCCTTACTCCCTTTCTTGGTTGTAAATCCATAAGAAAAAATTCGCTTTAGATTTTCTTTAGCAATTCCCACGCCATTATCTATTATTTCAACTATCTGAGATTTATTTTCTTTATCTTCTGAAATGTTTATCGTAATTATTTTATTATCATTGCCTTTGATAATTAATGACTCCTGAGCGTTCTTTAAAAGATTAACAAAAACCTGTATTAATTTACCTTTTTCTATTGAAATGGGAGTGGATTCCTCATAATGTTTAATTACTTTAATTTTATGTTTACTAAGTGAATCCTGATACATCCTGAGCACATCATCCATCATTTTTGATAATGATACTGATTCTATAATTCCAGAAACACCGGCATAATTCTGCTGGACAGCTACAATTTCCTCTATATAGTTGATACCTTTATGTAAATCAGATATTTCCTTGAGAGAACTATCTTGTTCATCTTTTAAGGCTTTTCCAACTTTTAGTAGATAAGTTGGGAGCATTTTTCCTTTTTCATCTAAAGTGATATACTTGTCTAAATCATCAGTGTGCTGTTCCATAAGATTAAGAGCCTTTTCCAAACCATTTACTTTTGATTTTTTAATTCTTTCTTTAAGAATTTGTGAAGATACCTTAACGCTATTCAGCACATTTCCAACATTGTGAAGGATTCCGCTGGCAATCTCTGCCATTCCTGCTCTATGAGCAGTATCAACTAACATTTTTTGAGTTTCTCTGAGTTGAGCAGTTCTTTCGTTTACCTTTTGTTCTAATACCTTTGCTCTATGTCTAATTTGAGCAGTTTTCCAAAGAAAAAATCCATAAATTATCATACCCGCGATAATTAACATAGTGAATCTAAACCACCAGGTCTGCCAAAAGGGAGGGGTTATTACAAAACTATAAGCTGTGGGTTCTTTATTCCATACATCGTCATTGTTGCAAGCTTTTACTTTAAATGTATATTCTCCAGGTTGTAAATTTGAGTAAGTAACATACCTCTCATTTACTGCAGGTGACCAATCTTTATCACATCCTTCCAACTTATGTTGAAATCTTACTTTTTCTGGGATGGTTAGACTAATACCTATAAAATCAAAAGTTAAATGGTTTTTATTATAGGGTAGCTTTAAACCAATTGGTAAACTTGTTATTTTGTTAATACTATCAGTATAAGTAGACAAATCACCGATTAAATCGGGGACATCTTCAAAAAATAGACGCAAATTAGTGATATGTGTAAGTGGTTCAACAGTATTTGGCTTATCTTTCTTTGGGTTGTATTTCATAACTCCTCTTATTGTTCCAAACCATATATTGCCTTTACTATCTTTATATACAGCACCCTGATTACATTCAATCCCGATAAAGCCCTCTTTCTTCCCGTAATGCTTGAATACTTTCTTGCCAGTTTTATTATACTCTTGAACATCGAATTTATCAATACCTTTATTAGTGCCTACCCACAAATTTCCGGCATCATCAAAGATCATTAAAAGTATACCATCATCAAATAAGCCATCTTCGGTGGTGAAAATTTCAAATGAGTCAACTGCTCCTTTTATTTGAGGATAATTGAATTTTGTAATTCCCCCGCTCTCAGTGCCAAACCATAGATTTCCTTCCAGATCTTCCAAAATAGAAAGAACAGCATTATTACTTAAGCCTTCTTTTGTAGTAAAATTGGTAAAGGTTTTCCCATCATATTTACTTACACCACCATCTGTCCCAAACCACAAATTACCTTCTCGATCTTCTAAAATACACAAAATCATATTCTCAACTAAGCCTTCTTTTGTAGTAAAATTGGTAAAAGTTTTCCCATCATATTTACTTATACCAATATCTGTTCCAAACCATAGATTTCCTTTTTGATCTTCCAAAATATACGAGACATAATTCTCAATTAAACCTTCTTTTGTAGTAAAATTAGTAAAAGTCTTTCCATCAAATTTACTTACACCGCCCTGTGTGCCAAACCATAGATTTCCTTCACTATCCTCTAAGATAAACAAGATCATATTATTATTTAAACCCTCTTTGGTAGTAAAATTAGTGAAAGTTTTACCATTATATTTACTAATACCATTATTAGTACCAAACCATAGGTTCCTTTCTTGATCCTCAAAAATTGACCAGACTGTATTATTGATTAAGCCATTTTTTGTAGTAAAAATAGTAAAAGTTTCTCCAGCATATTTACTTATACCTTCATCTGTAGCAAACCAAATGTTTCCTTCTCTATCCTCCAGGATAGACCAGACTGTATTATCAATTAAACCCTCATTTGAAGTGAAGTTAGTGAAAGTCTTCCCATTAAATTTACTCACACCTCTCTCTGTGGCAAACCATAAGTTTCTTTCTTGATCCTCAAAAATTGACCAGATTATATTATTACTTAAGCCCTCCTTGGTAGTAAAATTGATGAAGATATTCCCATCATATTTACTTACTCCATCATCAGTACCAAACCATAGATTCCCTTCTTGATCCTCTAAGATAGACCAAATTATATTATTAATTAAACCCTCTTTTGTTGTATAATTTGTAAATGTTTCACTCTCATATTTACTTACACCGTCCAGGGTACCAAACCATAGATTTCCTTTCCGATCCTCTAAGATAGACCAGACCATATCATTAATTAAGCCCTCTTTTGTAGTAAAATTCTTAAAAGTTTTTCCGTCAAATTTACTTATACCTCCTTCGGTACCAAACCACAGATTTCCTTCCCGATCCTCTAAGATAGACCAGACCAAATTATGACTTAAACCCTCTTTTGTAGTAAAATTTTTAAAAACTTTTCCATCAAATTTACTTACACCTCTCTCTGTAGCAAACCATAGGTTTCCTTTCTGATCTTCTAATATAGACCAGATTGCATTATTACTTAAACCGTCTTGTGTGGTAAAATTCTTAAAATCCTTCCCATCAAATTTACTTACACCTCCTCCATTTGTTCCAAACCACATATAACCTTTGCTATCCTGGCAAATAGCAAATACTTGTGATTGTGCCAGGCCATCTTCAACAGAATATGTCTTGAAATTATATTGCTGAGCAAAAATAATTCCAGGCACAATTAAAAGTAAAATACCAAAGTATAATATCCGTATAATTTTCCCTTTTGAATTCATATTGATAGAAAGTTGATGATGTTTAAATTTAATAGGGGACATAGAATAGATTGAGTAAAAAATTATTATCAAATCCAAAAATTTTAGGTTTAGTTATTGACCTCCTTCGGAGTTTATACTTTAAACTTTTTCTCCTTACCCAACTGTTCCAATAGTTCATTCACCTGATGTTTAAGTTCAATAATACGAGTCTCTCTGCCTATAGAGACTTTATAATAGGTTTCAAGTTCTCTCAATCGCTTTTCTAATTCTTCCTCTGATTTCTTGCGTTCAGTGATATCCCGTATAATGCCTGTAAAGAAAATGTTTTCACCGGTTTTCCATAAAGCTACTGAAAGATCAATTGGAAATTCGCTCCCATCTTTTCTTAGTCCTTCAAACTCAACCGTTTTTCCAATAATCTTTGTTTTTCCAGTTGAAACTACTCTATTCACTCCTTTTTGAAAGGCTTTTTGGAATCGTTCAGGTATGATGAAGGTTAGAGGTTTCCCAACAGCATCATCTGGTGAATAGCCAAAGATATTTTCAGCTGCTTTATTCCAAGAAATTATTTTTCGCTGGCTGTCAATGGATATGATGGCGTCGTTTGCAGTTTCCACTACAGAGCGGAAGCGTTCTTCACTCTCTTTTAGTTTCGTTTCTATCTTATGTTTGTAAAGTGCCATCTCTATAGTGGAGGCTAATTCTCTTTCTTCAAATGGTTTAATGATATAACCGAAAGGATCTGTTATTTTTGCTCGTTGAAGAGTATTGTTGTCTGCATAAGCAGTGACATATATAACAGGTATATTATATTGGTCTCTAATCTGTTCAGCAATTTGAATACCATCAATATTTCCCGTTAACACAATGTCCATTAAGACCAAATCTGGTTGTATCTCTTCTATTTTTTTTAATGTTTCTATTCCATTAGTTACAATCTCAACAATCTTATAACCTAAACTATCTAACATATTTTCTGTATCTTTTGCAACAATGGCCTCATCTTCAACAATTAAGATTTTTATTTTTCGCATTATGTCTTAGCCTTTCTTATTTTGAATGATGATAAGTTTAACACATTGAATAATTCATATTATTTAATATTAAAATATTTTAATTAATTTTATATTAAGTCGTAAAATTTTTGTCAATCTTTGCATAAAAAAAGCCTTCAACCCAAAAATGGATTGAAGGCTTTATCTTGATAAACTATGTTATTATTGGTAATTGACTTATTTTCGGACCAAGCATAAAATTGGCTTGGTTATGAAGGAAAAAATTGAGAGAGCAATTTTTGGTATTGAGTGTCCAAAATGTGGACATGATCGTCTTTATAAACTTGACGACGATCGTTATAAATGTTCTAATTGTAAATTCAAATATAGCCCTAGAAAATTGAATGATGATTTGCAAGTCACATTACCATAGAGCTGCAGAAACTGAGATTTTATATAAGGAAGTAGAAAAATACAAAAAAGATTATCTTTTAGAAAATGATATAAATTTAGCTCTTGCAAAAGCAAAAGAATTTGCTGATAAAGATGATTTGATTTGCGTTACCGGCTCGCTTTATACGATTGGGGAAGTTTTGAAATCGGTAAGTGATATTAAAGCAGGGTAACAGCGAAAATAAACTGCCCTGATGTATCGGGGTCAGCTGGATTGCCAGGTTATCTGTTTTCATATTTTTCTAGTTCTATTGAAATTTTATTTTTATTTATACTGCCAAACTTTTCCGACTCCTCCGACAAGTATTGACTCCACATTTGATTTATCTATTGATACTGCTGCAATTGATGCACATGACTCTGTAAATATTTCCTGATATACTAATGTCCCTGATTCATTATATACATATAGAATAGATCTTTTCCAATTGCTGAACTCCACAATCACAGCAAAATATTCAGGTTGATCAGTTTTAAGTTTAACAGGTATTCCTCTGGCATGTCCAAGTGTACCACATTTAGGTGCATTGAATTGTGCTACAACTTTTCCATCAAAATCAAAAATCCATATTATATCATTTTCAGAGAGTAAGGCATATTCCCTACTCTTTTTATTTGGCCATCGACAAAGTGAGAAGTGAGAAAAATAAGGGGATGGTTTTGCTTGGCTGATTATGTTGCCCTCTCTATCTCTAACTGTAATTTGTCCAGCTGCATTACTATGAACTATTTCCAAACTTCCATCATCATTTGTATCCACTAATTCAACATGCCATACATTGCGGTCAGGTTGCTTCCATTTTTCCTTTCCATTTCTGTCAAGAAGTTGTACACCGCCGCCTCCATTGAAACCTACTACAAATTCTAATAAACCATCTCCATCAATATCTCCCGAGCATATATTGTCTACTCCCGGCATCCCACCATAGGTCCAAATAGCATTTCCTTTATGATCTATTAAGGATACATCTTGCCATCCACCTCCTCTATCCAAATATTCACATATTCTATCACCTTCTACATCGATTATTTCTACATGACCTGCATTTACACTAAACATTGTTAACGATTTGACATTAAAATTTTCATCAAGAAATAAAACTCCTTTAGATCCCACAATTCCAACTTCAGGGCCAGGGCCTGGCTCAAATTCTCCTAAAGCAATATCAGTGATTGTTCCCAATCGTACATCTTGAACAAATAGCTCCTTCAATAAGAAGTCTGACCCAACTAAGACCTTTGGAGTATTTAACTCTTCAGGCATCTTCATTCTGGATGATATAATCGGTGAGATGAAATATCGGTAGGCAAAAAATCCTATACCGATTAATATAATGACAATTCCCAGCACAACTGAATAACTAATAAATATTTTCTTCTTTTTCATAACTTGTTTTGTTAGATGGTTTTTATATCCTAATATAAAGTTTGCTCGAAAAGTTGGGAAAAATAATAGAAACCCAACACACCAAATAACTATATGAAATATTAATGGAATATTTCTAATTTCCTGATGTGAAATTGTGTCAATGATACCTCCTGTAGCAAATTGAAAAACAATTAGAAAGAAAACTATTTTGTAAATTGTTTTAATGGTTTGATTGCGGTATTTAAATGAATAGAAGATATTACCAATATTTGCCAATGAATAGACGATAGCGGACAATACCACGAATAAAATATGGTAATTATTTTCAATTTTATCCGACTTGCATTATTGTCTAACCTAAAACAATTATAAACACAGCGTAAACTCTCAAAACAAAGTCAATATTTTTTAAAGAAGTTTGTCAAATCTTTTATAAAATTATTAATGCTTCATTTTCCCAATCTTATCAATCTTTTCATATTCAAAAAATTTAGATAAAACTCTCTAATTTTTAATACAACAGCAAAAACAAATCAAAAGCTTCTGCAACTATTTTTTCTTCCTTAAAACCTTACCTTCTCCAAGGACCAGAGTTGGAAATGCTCCAAGATGTAAGGGATTTCTATTCCAGACAATTATACTTGCCAGCTTTCCCTTTTCTATGGTTCCAAGAACATCATCAATTCCTAATATTTTTGCATTTTTATAAGTAATCAATGAAATTGCATCCTCTTCGCTCATACCTTGAATCATAAAAAATTTAAGACTATCTCTGAGAGCTATGGTCTGAATAACAGGATGGTCAGTCATAAGACCAAAAAATGCTTTGGATTTCATAAGCAGACCAGCATTTTGATAATAGGCATGTTTTAATTCTACTTTATAACCGACAGAACCAAGAGGTCCATAAACTATAGGAATTTTATTTTTTGCCAATTCATCAAATATCTCTTTGTTGAATACATCACCAGTATGGTCAGCAGTAACATTCAAATGATATTTTTTTACAAGTTTGATCAAATACAAAACATCATCATCTTTATGCACATGAACTTTTGCTATCTTCTTACCGGAGAGAAGTTCTAAAATTGCTTTTTCCTCAGAATTAAATTCCAGCTCAAATTCTTTTTCTATAATTTTCCTTTCTGTTTCAAATTCTTTTTTTGTAAGTTTCTTATCCTTTTTCTTTTGATTTAGTTCTATTAATTTCTTCTCCCTGGATAAAGATGCTTTTTCTTTTTTGATAAGTAAGTCATCAAATTTCTTCTCAAGAAGTGCATAAACGCCCATTCTTGTATTTGACCTTTCACCTTTCCATTCTGTAGTTGAACGGGGATTGAAACCAAGAGCCATTTTAAATCCATAATCTTTTATAAATGCCTGGTCTCGGTTTTTTGCATAATTCCTTATAATCATTGCCCGTCCACCAATTAGGTTGCCGCTACCAGGAATAACACAACTGTATAGAACTCCGAAATCAACTGCATCTTTAAAAGCTCGGTCATCAAAATAAATGCTGTTTAATGGGTCGTTTAATGGACGGATTTGATTTGTGTAATCATTAACTTCAGCTTCTTCCCATGGTTCACCTTCTCTATCCATTCCAATATGCGAATGTGCATCAATAAAAGCAGGGGTAACAAATCCTTCATAATCAGCTTTAACCTTCTCTGAAGATACCTCAGAAATCTTATTCCCTACCACCACTATTGTCCTATTTTCCAGCTTTATTTTACCATCATAAAGCACTTTTGCTTTGATTACTATCTCTTTTTTCTTAGCCATATCATTTCTCCTTTATTAGTTTAAATATGAGATCTGCAAAATACCCTTTTTTTGTCATTCCGTACTTGATGCGGAATCCAATATCCTTTATTTAAATGGATTCCCGTTTTCACGGGAATGACAAATGAAGCGAAATTATCTATTTTGCAGAAATCATATTTTAAATCGCTAATTTTAGCTGCTTATAAAACATTTTCCTTCACTCTGAATTGATGTCTTATATGAAAAATATTTATATTGAGTAAATCTTTCTGTATTTTGCTACATAATGAAATGTGATTTACATATTACAATGAAAACCAATGATTTACTTTTATCAGGAATACATTATGCGGATGAACATTAAACAAATCCTTAATATCACCCTTGAAAGAAAAATCACCAATTGATATACAATCAGTTCTTCCCTGTGACCAAACAAGATATAGCGTTGATCCGGGTCTAAATTCCCATTTAATAACAAGATTGGAATTGAATTGTTTGAAATTGAAATCGGGATTGTCAACATAATAATCTACTTCTCCATCTGCATTTTCATCAATTTCATACTCTTCATTATCATGGTTGTAAACTATCTCATCATCCTCAAAAAATACAAATCTATCCTTATATTTATCTGCAAGTGGATAATCAGAGATTTTTTTGAAATTTGAATATTTTCCTGCTGAAATAAAAGGCGAACCATAATACCGGATTGAAAAATTCGGTGTAATGCAGTAATCAAGTCTAAATGTTATACTTGATGTTTTTTGATGCATCTTTGCAAAAATATAACGATCTTCTCCTTCATATTCCTCTGTTGAGACATATTCCAATTTCTGTTCACAGATATTGTAAGAAGGATTTATAGAAATTCTTAATTGGTTATTTGGTCGAAAATTTAGATTAACCCAATAATATTTCCAGTAATTATTATCATTATCTCCCAATCCTGCACCAGAACCGCAACCAAAACTTAATCTTTTCCTGGTATCAGAATTAAAATGGAAGTTGCCGTCCCAATAGCCTGGTCTTTTTGCTGAAGGACCTCCACGAAGAATATTATTTGAAATATATTCAAATTTTCGAGTAACACCGCCACCAAAATTTGAGTTATTAAGAAATGTAGCATTAAGATTCATATTTACGGAATTTGATGTATTAACACCCCCAAAATCCCAGTTACACCACTGGTTAGCATTAACATCAAATCTTCTAAAAATACTAAATGGCTCATTTATCCAATATCCTACCCATGTAAGCTGATTAATTTGGTCTGCTTTGCGTAAATAACCAACATCATTCAGTTCAAATCCAGGAGAGCGCCAGGAAATACCGGTTTCAAATCTAAAGCGACCCCGACTTACTTTTCCAACCAAAATTGTTCCTGCATGACCGGTAAGCGATGTGCGAGAGGAATCAACAGAAACATAGTTATTATCAGGTCGTTGATAATATCTGGCTGAACTGGTTTGAGTTTCAAGAATAGCTTCTTTATCACCAAGAACCTTACTCACTGCTGCTGTGGTCTTTAAATGAAAAGTCTTATCCTTCCATTGATGAAAGAAATCTATCCCTCCTGTATATGCTGCTTTATGCATATATTTAAGTGCCACATCATCAATTTTTCTATTCGTTGCTGTGAACATTCCTCCTAAATATGAGTTCCCCTTATTAAAATCTTTTATAATGCGACTAACAAAATAATTTGTTAGAGGTTCAACTGTTATTTTTTGTATCTTGTTGTTTAATTCAATCTCTGCTTTTTCTTTATCGGTTAAAGACTCCATAATACCAATTGACAAGCCTTTTTTAGTCTTTCCGCTAAGTTTGAATGCACCAAGGATTGTCGTATTATCTGGCATATCAATGTAATCATAGTTATCAGGATAATGTCCGGGTTTGTGTCCAATCCGTCGTGAATAGAATAAATTATCTCTGCCCCCACCTGCAATTGCATATGTTAGTTGAAAATTAAAAATATTACTTCCTTCAATAAAAAAGGGTCTTTTTTCTCTGAAGTAGGTTTCGAACTCAGTTAAGTTTACTTCTGATGGGTCTGCTTCCACCTGACCGAAATCAGGATTTATAGTAAAATCTAAAATCATGTCTGATGTCACTCCGATTTTTCCATCTAAACCAAGATTGAGATCTTCTGAACTACCATCAGCAAAAGGATTTCCTTGCTCCTTTTCAAATCTTTGAGCTTTTCCAACAATATACGGAAGAAGTTCAATGTGTCTTTGCTGTTTAATCCCTTTAATTCCATGTAATTCACCAAAATTACTTACCCAGCCAGATGTGTCTTGAGGAAAGTACTGCCAGCATGAACGCTCTTCTTTTCGAAAAATCCTTCTGGTTATTTCAATCCCCCAAATTTGTTCATCTTTATTTCCATAACGCAATTGATTGAGAGGTATCTGCAACTCAGCAGTCCAACCTTCCTCATCAATATTGGTTTTTCCATACCAGATTGGATTCCAGCTTGTATCCCAGTTATCTCCATCATTAGAAACGAATTCATCTCCTTTGACACCTGATACGCTAAGAGTAAATGAAAATGCTGTTCGTTTATCAAAGTAACTATCAATATTTATTTCTATCCAATCTCCGGGAAACCAATCATGAGGAGAGGTAATCTCTGCAATCTTGTCTGGTTCTGTATCATATGCCCTATAGGCGATATAAAGGTTTTTATCATCATAAAGAATCTTAAATTTTGTCTCCTGACTTGGCGGTTGACCATCATATGGTCTATGTTGAGTAAAATTACCACTCCATTCAACAAGTTCCCAGACAGGATCATTCAAAACACCATCAATAATTGGTGGATTGCTCGTAATCCTTTGGGTTGTATAAATCCTTTTTTGAGCAATTAGGGGAAGTGTACATATATGCATTAATAGAAATACCAAAAAAAGAAATTTTTTGAAATTAAACATAAAACTAACTCCTTTTGGTTAAATTAAAATTATGAACAATAAATTTCGAATACATATCCTACAGTAAAGATATTTTATTTACAAAATATTAAGACTCTTGGGTATTTTTTAATGGAAATAAAAAGGTATCGGGATATAGTAGTATAGGCTGATAAGGAGATAGAAAAATAAGTGCAATGTCATACAGCCCATATTCCCATATTTCCTTATTTCCCTCATTTATTTTTGCAGAATAACCAATATTAATAATAATCACACCTTTTTTAACTTCTTCTCATACTGAAGCCATGCAGATTTGGATTTAAAACCAAGTTTGCGATTGAGAAAATACATAGGATTGTTTTCTTCATTATCTGTCTCAATTATAGTTGCACCGTATTTTTGAGCAAAATCAATTGCTTTTACCTTCATTGCAATTGCAATACCTTTACAACGATAACTACGAGCCACACCAGTAAGTCCAGTAAAAAGTTTCTTAGGAGCTGCCTTTGATGTCCATAATGCACTCATACCTACATACTTTCCTTTATTTATTGCAAAGAACTGAGCATCCGGATAAAAACCGGGTGAACCCAGTGTGCGTTTTTCGAAGTTCTCAAATGTTTGACGAGTAAGGGGGGCAGTTGTTGGCACATCCTGTAAAAGTTCCCATTCCAGATCCCAAAACATTCGCTTCCAGGCTGGATTAATTTTTTGAACTTCTGTAAGTGAGATAATTTTAATTCCCAGTTTATTCATTTTTTCAGCATAACCAGAAAACTTCTCTTGGTCAAAAGCAAGTACATCAAGCTGTGATGTTGGCTCACGCATTAATTGAATGAATCCCCTATCTGTAAGGAATTTCACGCCGTCGGTTTGGTCTTCTCGGGTGTCTGATACGAACACTGATGGGTTATGCTTTTCTAATTCTTTTATTATAAAGTCATAAGCTTCAGAACCATATCCTCTTCGTCTATAGTCTGGATGGATGTTGACATTCAAATAGTATTTTCCGGGCTTCATTGACCACCATGGTTCGCAATACATACAAGAACCTACGAGCTTTCCATCTTGTTCAATTACAAATCGCTGAAAAAGATACTTTGGGTCTCGTGTTGAGTCATAGTGCATATATTCTTCAACGGTGCTGGGGTAATCTACCCAAATTGCATTCTCAATCGCAACAAATGCTTCATATTCTTCTTTCGTTTTCACAAAAGGACGGATAATATGTTTGATATTGGCTCCTTCAATAATAAAACTCGAACGGCATTTAAAAATATATCAATATTTTAAATTTGTGTATTAACTTGTCATTGTTTTTAGTAAGCTTGTAGTGTTTTTACTATTAAACTTTATTTGTATTATTTTGTGAATACCCTTAATTTCCTGTTCGAATCGGTGTGGGCATGCCATTAATATCAAATAATTTGACAAAATTTAAAAATCTTTTTTATTTTGATATTAAAAAATTTAATATGTAAAATATATTATGATATTTACTTTAAATCTTTTAAGGAGGATTTATGAATAATAAGCCATTAGCATCAAGATTAGAAGGAAAAACTTTAGGAAAATGGAGGATTATTGAAAAAAGAAAAAAAACCGTTGAAGATAATAGCGGATATTGGTCAACTTGTTATACGGTTGAAAATGAAAAGGGTGAATTAGCCTTTTTAAAGGCATATAATTATGTTTATGCTTTTAAATATACTGCTAGTTCCGCTGATACTTTAAAATTTATGAATGATAATTATATTTATGAAAGAGATTTATTACAATTTTGTAAAGAACATAAAATGAGAAGAATTGTAACGGCAATTGATAGTGGAGTACATAGTGAATCCAATGAAATAATACCTGTTCCATATTTAGTATTTGAAATTGCTCAGGGCAACTTAAAATCATATCAAGCTGTTAATAACCCAGCACTTGGATGGAAATTAAAATCATTTCATGACGCATTAGTTGGTTTATCACAATTACACAGAGCTAAAATTGTACATCAGGACATTAAGCCTTCAAATATTTTAATATTTGGAAAAAATATTTCAAAAATTTCTGACCTGGGTTCAGCCACACAACTTAACAATGAATCATATTGGACAAAAGATGATCATTGTGGTGATATGAGATATGCCCCTATCGAATTATTATATAATTATTTTAGCACAGATTGGGATACAAGAAGATTTGGAGCTGACCTATTTATGATGGGAGGGATATTAACTTATTTAATTACAGATTCAAATTTTTTATCTTTAATGTGTCATAGGATACCAGAGAATCAAAAACATTTTAATTTTGGTGGAACATATAAAGAAGCAGAAACTTTTATTATGAAAGCCTATTATGAGACACTTGAAGAAATCGAAAGATTAATTCCGAAGATTATAAGGAAAAAATTAATAAAAATAATAGCTGAGTTATGCCATCCTATCCCTGAATTAAGAGGAAATCCAAAACGACTTCAAATAACCCATCCTCGTTATTCTTTACAACGTTACATTTCAGTTATGGACCGTTTATCGAAAACAGTAATATGGTCAAAATATGATTGATACTAAAAATTCTAAAAGAAATCTTGTTATCCCAAAATGGCTTGAGTTTTCAAAAGCATCTAAAAGTCTTTCTCTTTCAATTCCTCGTAAGAACCCTTTTATAATAAGTAAAAAAACTAAGAAAAAATTATACAATGATTACACTGAATTTAAGAAGTTTCCATCAGCCCATGTTGCAACTGACTTAATGGGTTCAGCGATTGTCATTGATAAAATTGAATTGGCCAAAGAAATTGCTAAATATGTAATTAAGTGTAAAAATCTTAAAAAGCCCACTTTAGATTTAGCTTATAAAATACTAAATCCAAATGATAAAAATAAAAAAGTAAATCTTGAACTTGAAATACAGATTGCTGAAATAAAGAAAAAAATTAATAAATATCCCAAAAATGCGATTTATTGGATAGATATTGGAAGACTTTATACAATTAAAGGTCAGTGGAATCAAGCTGAAAAGGCTATTGTAATTGCGTTAAATTTATCTCCAACTGATAGATATATTGTAAGATGTGGTGTTCGTTTTTTTCTTCATATTAAAAAATATGACTTTGCATGGTTTTATTTAAATAAAGCAACTTCAAATTCATCGGATCCATGGCTAAAAGCAACTGAACTAAATGTTTCTTTTTTAGTTAAAAAAAAAATAAAAAATCTTAAAAGATTAAATACTAATCTAATATCCTATGATAAATTATTTCATTATTCTGAATTAATTGAAAGTTTTGGAATGCTTGAAGTTTTCTCTGGTAACAACAAAAAAGCAAAAAATAATTTTAAACTTGCTTGGTCTAATCCAAGTGAAAATGTTATAACACATGGTGAGTGGGTAATTAGAAACTTATTCCCCAATCTTTTACAATCGTCTAATTTAAATTTCGAAGAAAGTTTGGAAGCGCAATCTTGGCGACAATATTTTGAGTTAAATTTATCAAAAGCTATACAATATGTTAAAGAATGGGAGTTAGAAGAACCTTATTCAACAAATCCATTTTTATTAGGTTCAAGTATTGCAATAAGTGCTGACAATCCAATAGAATCTATAAATTTCATAAATAGAGGATTGGATTCAAATCCCGATGACTTTCTATTACTAAATAATAAGTGTTTTGCTTTAATTAAAGCTGGGAAAATTAATGATGCTCAAAAATTATCTAATAAATACCCAAAATACTTAGAAAATGATAATAAAGTATTCTTTTTAGCTACAAAAGGGCTTTTAGAATTTAAGAAGGGTAATATTAATCAAGGGAGGGAACTTTACCAAGAATCTATTCAGTTATGTAAAAAAAATAATTATACAAAATTATATGTAAAAGCTTATCTAAATTTAGCCCTTGCTGAAGCAGAATCTGTTACTAAGAAGTCAAAAGAAACTATAGAAATTGCCTTGAAATTATCTAAAAATATTAATGAACCAGATATATTCTTTATTAGAAAAAAAATTAAAAAATTATTTAAGAAATTATAAAAATTAACATTTTTTCTATAAATATACTTTTAAAATGTTAAATTACCCCAGTTTAATTTATTCGTGGTTACGCAACTTCCATCCATAGTATGAATTAAATTTGACGGATATAGAATTAATTGATAAGTTAGATACAATTTTTTAAGATTACTAAGTAAAAAATTATGAGAAATTATTACTCCAAAAAGTTATCTTCATCAAACCTTCAAAAATGCTATGAAATAGCTCCACTCCAGGTTAAAAAGTATCTGGAAGCTGAAATTGTTTTTGTTTTAAAGCATATAAATTCTGAAGATAAAGTTTTAGAGCTTGGTTGTGGTTATGGTAGAGTTCTGCAAAGGCTTGTTGAAAAAGCTAAAAAAGTCATAGGCATCGATACTTCACGGGAGAGTCTTCAGTTTGCAAGAAAAATGATAATGTATAATAATTCTTTAGAACTTTTCGAAATGAATGCAATTGATATTTATTTTGAGGATGGAGATTTTGATGTTGTGATTTGTATTCAAAATGGAATCTCAGCATTTCATGTAGATAAAGAAAAGCTTATAAAGGAAGCGGTTCGAGTTACCCGAAGTGGAGGAAAGGTTCTCTTTTCCAGTTACTCGGAAAAATTCTGGGAAGACCGTCTTGAATGGTTTCAACTTCAAGCAGAGCACGATCTTATCGGTGAAATAGATTATGAAAAAACAGGTAATGGTGTTATCGTATGTAAAGATGGTTTCAGGGCAACAACTGTTTCTACTGATGAGTTTCTTTATCTAACTAAAAATATGAATGTTAATACAAAAATAATAGAAGTAGATAATTTCAGTATTTTCTGTTTATTGAAAGTTAATTTTTAAAATAACAATGAGTAAATTATCTTGACCATTAGTTGTTAAAAGAAGAGAGAGTTTGTGAAGTCCTTGAGATTTTCAAATTTTACCAATTGGCATAATATAGAGCGGTTCTTCCTCTTTTGTCATATTAACAACTACTTTCACCTTTGTATCATAAAAAGCGCCTATTGCAACTGTTCCAATATTTAATGAAACCGCCTGTAAATAGACATTCTCTGCAGAATGCCCAAGGTCCATACAAACATATCTTTCTTGACCACGCTTTCCGTATATATCTGTTGTCCGAGAAAAAACTGCTGAATAAATGATTGAAGCAGGAGCTTCCTTTACCCAGTCTTGATTTAACGAAGCCTTATATAATTCTGTTCTTTTATCCCCATCTGCTATTTTAATCAATTTATGCCCCTCTGGTTTATATTTATACACTCCTGCTGGTAAATCGGTTACATTCCCTGCCACAACATATATTTCAAGAGGGTATAGTGCTCCTGCAGAAGGTGCGGTTTTTAATCCTCCCCTTAGGAAAGCTGGAGCATCCTTTATAGGTTTAGTAATTCCATAAGCTGCCCATAGAATCTGTGATATTTCTGAAAGGGATAAAGGTTTATCTTTGTATTTACGAATTGACCTTCGCTCCTTTAATGCTTTTTCAATAGAAGTATCACTATCGTAAGCAGGTTCAGGTAATTCAATTATTGCCAATGAGTTATGTTTTATTGGCAGTCCTTGTTCAAGTTTATCCAAAGTTTTTTGAACTTTTACAACCAATTCTTCAAAGCGTGCATCTCCATGTAAAATTGTTAAATCACGATCCGCCTGCATCCATTCTGCATCTAACCATCCTGCATCAATTGCCTGACTCAGAGTTTTCTCTTTATTACCAGCTAAAGCCCAGCAACAAGCAGTGTTATAGTAATGATCCATACTTGGATCTCCAACCTGAAAAGCTTCCTCTGCAAGCTCAGCCGCTTCCTGATATTTGCCTTCATTATATAATTTAACTGCTTTTGAGACCATATCATCAAAACTTTTAGCACATAAAGTTGTTGTAATTATTATGGCTGAAAGTAATAATAATAATCTTAATTTTTTCATTGTTTTTTCCTCCAAGGAAGGCATAAATAATATAATTTTCTAACCATGGGATGGGTAAATATTCAGTCAATTACTTTCAGGAGTAAATTCAAGCATTTCATATAAACTTTTTAGGGAAGATCAAATAATGTTTTTTTGGACTACAAATGCGTAGTAAAGGTCGTCAATATCTTCATGTTCATTCCACACCAAAAATTTTAACTTCTTAAACCTGTCAAAACCGCAGACCTGTAAAAGTTTTTCGATGTATCTATAGCTATGCATGAATACAGGTACTTCCCAATAGGTTATCTTTTCAGAATAATCATCCGGGTTGAGCTTAGCGCTTTTTTCTTCCTTTTCAGATATCTGGGCTAAAATAGTGAAAGCAAAGATTCCTCCTGGTTTGATAATCCGGGAAACCTCTTTAAACATTGGTTCCAGATCACCGAAAAAGTGAAACACACCACAGCATACTATATGAGAAAAAGCATTGTCCGGAAAAGGCAGGGGAACATCCTGTATATCGCATTGCTTTAATTCTTTTGCAAAACCTTTTTTCCGGCACTCCTTCAGCATTTCCTGTGATTCGTCCAATCCTGTTATTTCCAGTCCGGCTTTTGCAAAAAGAACAGAACTTAATCCCGTACCGATTCCAAGATCAAGAATAGAATCACCCGGTTTAATATATTCATAACACATTCCGAACAGGACTTCGTGTCCGTAACTGTTATATTCCTTAACCTGTGAATCGTAGGTACTTGCAAACTTATCATGACTTTTTATATGATCTGTATCTTTCATTATACATCCTTAAGTCCGGTCTAAAAACCATTAAAATGGTTAAAAGGCATTATTTTTTCAATGTTTGGAACCAATTCGCCATTTAACGATCTCTCATATTTTTCCATATTAACACTCCTAAATTATTAAATAATCTGAGCACTTCGTATAACGGTTTTGCTATGCCCAGTAAGGGATCATATAGTTTTTCTGTTTCAATTTATTACTAATTTTCATTACTTGCATTTTCTTTCAATTTAGCACGGAACCCCTTATTGGGTATAGCTTTTGTTGTGTGGCGTTATTTTAGATACTTCAAGGTTAATTCCATAAGTTTCTCAATCTCAATCCAATTTTTCTGATAACTGCTAAATTTTACTATTTCTTTCTTTTCGTTGAAATATTCACCAGATCTATTTTTTACTTCTTCTGAAGTTGAAAGGTATTTATACATTTCAGCCATTTTTACTGGCGATAGAGAAAATCTACTTTTGAATTTATATATCTTTTTTAAAACCCCTGGAAGGTTAGGATATTTTGAAATGTCAACCCTAACCGCCGGAACTCTAATTGAGTTAACAGTAATTTTTGTGTCTTTCAACTCTTTTGACAGCCATAAGGAATACATTATTTGTGCAAGCTTAGATTGGTAATATGCTTTCACAACATTAAATTTTCCGCTAAGTAATTCCGGATCATTTAAATTAATTTTTAGAAACGGTTTCGCCAATAATCCTTTTGATGAAACAGTAATAATTCTACCATTATTACTGTTTTTAAGTAAGTCTAATATTAACTTGTTAAATAATACAGGTCCAATATGATTTGTAGCCCAAACACTTTCAATCCCTTCTTTTGTTATAAATCGTTTTTTCTGAGTTAAGTCAAAAATTGCTGCATTATGAATAATTACATCAATTCTCTCATATTCATTGTGCAACTCTTTAGATAAATTTTCTATTGATTCCTGAAGAGACATATCTACAATTTTCAGTTCTACCGAATCATTACCGCTGCATTGTTTTATATCCGATAATGCTTTCTTCCCTTTTTTCAGGTTTCTGCAAGCTATTATTACTTTATAATCTTGCTTAGCAATAAGAACGGCTGCTTCTTTTCCTATTCCGGAATTAGCTCCTGTTATTAAACAGATTTTTCTGTCCATAATTAAGTTCCTTTAATGCCACACAATGTTAAGTACATGAAAAGTAAGCGATTTCGAAGCACAAATCTTTCAAGTTACAATAATGGTGAAACGGGCTACAGACCTTGATGCTACTACTATCTCGCTTATTTTTTATCCCGAAACTTCGGGATTGTTGTAGGGCGTTTTAATTATATCAACTTATCCAAATGTCTTTCCACTTTCATTTCCAATGTTACCAGTTCGCCTTTATAAAATACACTGTTTATTATCCAAGGTATCGGCATTTTTTGTCCGTCACTTTTACTTTTTATATGGTTTATCGTTAAGGGAATATTTTTCTTTTCTGCATATTCTCTAAGCAACTGGTTTGTATAATAGTCAGTAAATGGACAGGTATTTGAATAATATGCTGTAATACCATTCTTGTCAGGGCAAGTTCCAAATTTTGCAGTTTCCAATATTTTCGGATAAGATGCTGTTTTATTTGTTCTAAGTTCCCATAATTTAAAATAGGGTGGTGCTTCATCAATTATTTCAAATCCTTGATATTTAAGAAATTTAGGGTCAGTCATAAAAGGTCGTTTTATATCACTTGAAATTGCAATAATTCCGTCCATATTTTTAGCGTCAGTCATACATTCTTGTAACAATTTTTTTCCATTTCCTTGTCCTTTAAATTGACCAGAAACCCAAAAACAATTAATAACCATAAAATTCTTTGCTTCTATTGGTAGCCAAGAACTTTCAATTGGAACATACTCAATAAAAACTTTTCCACGAACTTCCAGTTTTCGGAAAGTATATCCGTTTTTAAATTCCGTTTTCAACCAATCTTTTTTCTTTTGGTATCCGATGCTACATTTCTTGTCGCTAATTGCACAACAGATATGTTCATCTTGAATATTTTTGTCCGCTAGTTTTATTATTTCCATTGTTTGTCCTTTTTTCTTAATGCCCTACAACGATCCTTGGGTATGAAGCTGTGCGGGATTTTCGCCCTGTTACAGTGTCCCCCGTTACCGAAAGTTAAAGATAACAAAAATTGTCAAAGTACCACTGAAACCCGCATGCTTTATGACCCAATGTTAGGCGTAGTTATTATTTCTCTATTCACAGTTTTTCTGCTTCAACAATACAGTAAAACGGTTCGATATCAAGTTTCTCACCGAACAGGTTGAATTCTGTCAATTTTAAACCGCATTCTTTTAAGAATAATTCAACTGCTGCTTTAGGATCATTTGACATATCTATTCCAAATTTACAAGGCTCTCCCATTTTTTCTATCAAACTCATGTTTTTTTTAGCAATTTTTGAATATTCACCTAAACTGTATGCTTTGGAATAAAAGTCTTGAGCGATGATACCTCCGTCAACACATAAATCAGCCATTTTCTTAAGTGCTTCTTTGACAATATCAGCTTCTAAATACAAAGAAACGCTTTGCCAAAGGAATAAAGTCTTTTTTGTTTTGTCAAAACCAGCTTCTAATAGTTTATCAACCCAAGATTCGTTTGCATAATCAACTGGGATATAGGTGATCCAATCATGCTTTATACCTGCTTCTTTCAATGTTTCAACTTTAACATTTAGCATATTAACCTGGTCGAGTTCAAAAACCTTTACTTTTTTTCCTTTTGTAAAGCGCAAAGCTATTAGATCAAAGCCGGCTCCAGGAAGGACAATCTGATCCATTTCATCAACATATTTTTCCATTATCTTGTCAAACATGAGCACCCGAATACCCGCAGTGGAATCTAAGGTCTCTTCACCTGGTTCAACAAGTTTTCCAAGTTTGGTGGTGAAACCAAATAACCGCTGGGAAATGATAAGAGCTCCCATAGTTGACCACAAACCAAAATGCGATTCACATGGAAATCTTTTTGTAAATGCAACAGAAAGGTGATCCGGTCTGGTGTTAAAATAATGCATGATCCACCTATATTGAAGCGCTTTAATTGCCGAGAAGGAGACGCCCAGTTTCTTGCTTTTTCCCATTTCCTTGTAAATTCCATCTATTAGTCCAATAATAGCAAAAGGAATGAAGATTATTTGAAGCGGTATATAAAGGATGATTTGAAAAAGCTTAATTAAGAAACGTAATATTCCGGGAAGCTGTTTTTTTGTGTTTTTATCTGTCATTTTATTCTCCTTCTATATTCAAATTTTATTTTTTTCCTATGCTCGTCAAATAATGCCTTAATTTTCAAGTTAATTACGCCTAACTACTTACTAAACGACATATTACGTATAGCATGCCGTATTGGGTTTATATGCGAATAAATCATTTGTTTATTTTTCCTTTATCTGAAAAAATGATGTCAGCTGGAGTAGAAATGGACATTATTGCAATATCAATTCCAAGTTTCTTCATAAGTGTCAAAGATTTTTCTGGTGTCCATTTTGGAAATGGCTGCCCGTAAGATTCAGTTATTCCTATACCTGCCAACTTTTTTACATATTCTTCAGGAATAATATGATGATGTACGTCTATTTTTTTCATATTTAATTAGAATTAATTTTTATAACTTTTTTAAGAACAGTACACAAATGTTCAATCATCCAAAGATGACCTGCATTCGGTACATAGTGAACACGGCACTTCGGGATTACACTTTTCAAATATCGTGCTATGGCTGGCGGCGTACTAGTATCATCCTCTGGTTGCCATACATGTACTTCCTTTTTAATTTCAGAAAGATCAAATGGCCATGGTCTGGACACATTAATGACATCCTGTGCATAGCCATCAGAACCATTTTTAGTTGCTTCGCCGAACATGCTCATTAGGGCATTCCGTACAGGCTTTTTCATAATAGCGATTTTATCTGAACCAGATAATTTATAGCTCATTCTCTCGAGATATTTATCTGCATTTTTGTTTTGCATAGCAGAGAGCATCTTCATATTGAGCCGCATTAACCATGGTGCATATTTTGTGATTTGAAAGACAATTCGATTTGTCCTGCCAGTCGTCTTTATAACATCAGGCACTAAAGGACCCATAGTACTAATAACAATTACTTTTTCTAATCTCTCAGGGATTTTCCAGGCACATGCCAGGGTATATGGTCCGCCTCCTGAAACACCGATTATTGAGAATTGATCAATTTTAAGGGAGTTGGCCAAGGCAACAATATCATCGGGTAAATCTGTAAAAGTTATATCTTTTTTAAAATCCGACATTCCATAACCTGGTCTATCTATCGCAATAAATCGTATTCCAGACAAAAAAGGGAATTCGGAAAAATATTTCCAAAAAAGTCTGTGACCAGGGGAACCGTGAATAAGCATCACGGGCACACCTTTGGGATCGCCGAATTCCGCATAACAGAGTTTTCTGCCATCGGGCAACCGGAGAATGTTGATGTCCTTTAGACTGCTTGTCTTTGTCATTTTATAACCTCCATTAACTTCATTTATATTTTGCCTATATTTTCCAAAAAGAAATCCTTCAAATGATGTTTCCCGTAAGCAGGAGCAACCATTTCCATCGTAAGAACAGTCATGAAAAATTCTATGGGACCGTATGCTTTTACAGATGTAAAGAATCTCAGTGTCGCCAAAATAAAATTTCTCAACCAGATTGGAATCCGGGATATTTTTATCTTTTTATTAAGGGATTCAAATGCAATTGCTACAATCTCATTATGTGTTATAATATCCGGACCGCCGACGTTTATTTCTTTCTCCACCCCATTAACCGCATTAACACAAACTTCAGCTAAATCTTCACCATGAATGGGGTTTATTCTAAACTCACCGGAACCAAAGACATATCCTCTTCCTTTTTTAGCCATTTGCAGGTAGTCCAACATATCTGAAAAGAATCCATTAGGGGAGACAATCGAATAACCTAATCCGGATTTTTTTAATTCTTCTTCAAATTTTACTTTAGCCTGGATGCCTTTTACGTTTTTCATTTTGTCAGCATTGAATACTGATATATAGATAAATTTTGAAATTCCTTCTTTTTTTGCTTCTTCCAGAAGATTCTTGTTGCCCTGGTAATCGACATCCATATAAGTCAAGCCGTCTTTTTGCCTGGTAATCCCGATTGAAGAAATGACAACATCAATACCATCACAAATTCCGTTCAAGGTTTCCGGTTTGGTAACTTCAGCTTCATAAACTTCGTCAATGAACTCTCGCAGATCTTCTATTTTCGTTGATTTTCTTACCAGTGCACGAACCTGGTATCCCTGTTTATGAAGCTCTTTTATTACATACCTGCCAAGGTATCCGGTTGCTCCGCAAACTAATACTTTTTTTATTTTCATTTTCCAATTAATTAAGATTCCTGAACAATTCATCCAAATTTGGTGTTTTTATCGAAGTTTGATTTTTCAGAGTTTTGAATTCATTTGCCAGTTCCTTCACTTCATCCTTAGCAGCATTAAGGTGCAGCATAAATGCTATTTCTGCAAACTTGGAATTAAAAAGTTGTTTCATAATATTGATTAACACTTTCTCAGGCATCCAATAGAACAGATTGAATTTGAAAGGATAGCGTTTTTTATATCCTATTTTTTTTAACACCCTTCCACCTTCTTTTGCAGCGCGTATATAACTTCTAATGGTATCTTTATCCTTTGCTAATTTGTAATTATCACCACATTTTAATAACGCACCTGCTATCGGAATTACAAAAGCAATATGATATTTGAGCCAACCATCTATGTCTTCAACTATATTAACGGGGACATCTGACGCTTCAAACAAATTTTGGATCTGTTTCGTTCTTTCTCTTATTTCACCATCAATTTCTCCGATTGTAATGGACAACCTTTTGCCATTGGGCTTTTCACTATCGATGTAATGAACAATGTGATTCATTCGTGAACCACCTCCGCCCGGGAAACCGAACAACACTTTTTCTTTGGGCAGGTAATTCAAATACTCATCAAAGCCCAGAGTATTATTACCCATAAATAGAATATTTGGAATTTTCTTATTTTTACATAGAATAGGAAGCACATTTTTAATACTGTTCTTTCTCATTAAAACAATAACAAGTTCATAAGAATCTTCCTCACTTAACGAGTCAACCACTTTAACTTTTTCAACGATTTTTTCTTTGCTGAATTCGTTGAACATAACAATGCCATTTTCTTTAAGAAACTCATAATGCTCATTTCTCGCTAAAATCGTAACATCGTTACCTGCTTTGTGCATTAGACAGGCGTACAAACTTCCCAAAGGTCCTGCACCGTAGATCAATGTTTTCATTACTTTTCTCCTTTTTTTGATTTGTAAATTGCTTTATACATTAACCAATCTCTAAGCCATACAGGCAATCCGGCCAATTTTTTCATTTTTTTAGCGCCCGGCCCAATAAGATATTGAGTTTTTGGGTTTGGATGGCTTAAAGCTTTGTAAATAATTTTAGCCACTTCATCAGCATCTATTCCTGGAATATCTTTGACCTCTTTATCAAAAAACTCTATAAGTGTTGAATATAATTTGACGATATCCGTCTGTGCAGATTCAATCATTTCTTTTCTGTCTGACAGTATTTTTCCTAGAACATCTGTATTTACTTTGCCAACCACGATGCTGGAAACATTTACATTAAAAGGACGAAGTTCTACCCGTAATGAATCAGAAATCGCCTGAACTGCAAATTTTGAAGCGGCATAAACACTTTTATCAGGAATTGCTAACAAACCATGTCCTGAGCTGATGTTAATTATTCTTCCTTTACTTTTTCTTAATAAAGGAATAAATGCTTTGGTGACTGCGAGTAATCCGGTTACATTAACATCCATGAGCATTTTAATCTTCGATAACGGGATCAGCTCTAAAGGTGCGTTTAAGGAAATCCCTGCATTATTGACCAAACCATATAATTCGCCACCTGTTTCTCTTTCAACAATGTTGACTGCCCTTTTTATTGAATTATCATCAGTTACATCCAGTATAACAGGAATTAGATTTCCGGATGCTTCTTTCAATAAATTATCACCATCAGCTTGTTTACGAACGCCTGCATAGACTTTAAATCCTAATTTATCCAGATGAAGGGCGCAGGCTTTGCCAATTCCGGTGGATGTTCCGGTGATTAAAATAACTTTCTTATTTTCCATCGTATCCTCTCTTTTACGATTTATCATTTTCAAGCTTCACCCATACATTATGATTTACTAAACCAAATTCCTTTAAAGTAGAAACCAGGTGTTGTCCCAGCGGACTTCCACTCCGGTCAGCTTTCTCGGAATAATGCGTAAGATGAATACTGAAGTCTGTCTTTACATTCACATGACTATATACTTTGATCTCAGAGTTTTCTACTGTTTCCAGCAACTTATACAATTTTGACTTTAACATTTTACTATCATTTCCACCAAAACGAAGTTCAATAATCTCTAACCATTTCATAAAAACCTCACTTTATATTTTTTTGCCTTACGGAACATTATTACGCAAAAACTGTGCCAAATTCATAATAGCTTGTAAAACAGCAAGATAGAGAAAATGGCGATTTGCACAATTGCCGGATATGATAATTTTGCTTGACAAATATGGCACTTTTTATAAATTTTGCCAAATATGACAGTCGTTGGGAAATTTTCAGAGGAGAGTGAAATGAATGAAAATAAATTTTTCAGGGAAGCAGTTCTCAGGATCTGTGGAAATCTGGATATCGAAGTAGCAATAAATGAGTTGCTGCAGTTACTGAAAGGTGTAATGCCGGTAACTACACTATTCTTACAGGTTTATGATCGTGGTTATAATGCGATGCGAACTATTGCATTTGCAAATGAATCCGTTTGTAAAAAACTGGATTTGCTTACTCCATTATCCAAAGAAGCCCAACAATCTGCTGGAAGAGCCATTCTAAAAAATGATATTTACCTTTTTGAAGAACCGCAGAATTATGCAATCAGTAGAGAAATGTTAGCTTTTCATAAGATTAGCTCTACTCAATTAATTGTCATTATGATTCGAGTAAAAGAAAAAATTCTTGGCAGTTTGGTTTTGATAAATCAGGGGAAACAAAAATTCAGTAATGAGCACTTA
>JAGMCF010000194.1 GCA_023129415.1 Candidatus Cloacimonadota bacterium | reverse complement strand
TCGAGAAGATAATGTCAAAGATAGGTATTTATTTTTTATTGTGTTAACTTTAAAAATAGGTAGTTATATACTGTAAGTTTCAGTCTAATATATGTTAGGACGGACGCTCCGCGCCACCTAACCGTGGATGAAGATGACAATCGGTTCGGCAAGCAAGCTTGCCTTCCCGCTTGCAGCTTACCCGCAGCGCCGTTAGACATACAATTAAACAAGTAGAATATAATAAGATGGAAGCTATCCAAAATTATTTAGTTACTTTATTTCGGTCTAGTATATTATTTCAATATCTCAAAGTGAGGGGCATTCAAAATGTCTGAAAAGCAATTTCCTATCAGTCCAAAATGGGTCGAGGAGATTGAGGATTCTCTTAACCACCGTTATCCTAATCCCGTGCTCAAAAATTATCTAAGACGATTTGGTTTGCCAACATTCGGAACTACTAGATTTCTGGCCGAAAGGATAATACATGCATTTTTGATTACGGAGAAACTGCAAGGGAACGAGCAAAAAGGGCTAAGGAGACAATTTCCGATGCCCATTGGTCAGACATTGAATGTGTTACAAGATCAGATAAAGTCTCTATTAAAGAAGGGTGAAAAAATTCCTGATTTCAAAGACTTAGTGAAGTATCTTGACCACATAGCAAAGAAGGGCTGGCAACATATCTTTTTCTACCGCATTAGCTCCAATCGTGCCAGCCACCTGAATGAGCTGAGGAAAAAAGAGTATATTCTTGAGTCACTTAATAAACTCAGATGTGGGACCTGCTACAATAGAAATCGTTTGATATGGGACGCTAAAACTCCAAAGCTTGCAGAGGTCAGGCATAGGTACGACGCAGGCGCGGGTGAACTTTTGTTCAAATGGGTTGAGACCCGTCACTGGCTCCAAAACATTCCAGGATCGGTTCCGCCCAGGCATATTCCTTGTCAGGAAAGGTCGGTAAATTTTTTTCGAGTAGACCTGAAAGACGGTGCTGCCGAAATCAGTATTCAGAAGCTGCATTCCTTTCCACAAAAAAAGCTGCAGGAGGAACTTGAGATTTACTGTAAAGAAATAAGAAAGCTCTTAAATTTTGATGCTTATTCGCTTGTTCCTCTCGAGCCTACAATAAAGAAACTTTTAAGCAGTCGTGATATGGAAATAAAATTTTGGAGTATCCGGTTAGCGAGTGGCGGCATTTTAGAAGGCACAAGAGACCCTAACATTTTTGAAAGATTAACACTAGGTCTTAGAAATTATTCGGTTCGAAAGGTCCGTGGTGATTGGGTAAACTTGGATAGAATCTGGGGTCCCCAAAATGTCCACACAGAACTTGATGGAAAATCGAACGGGCTGTTAATAACAAAACACTGTGACCCATTACAGATGGAATTTATTCTAAGATGGTTAAAAGGTCTCAAGGGGGAGCGGATAAAGATCACGGAAATAAAAAAACTTGCTAAAAAAAGAGAAGATCTTGAGCCAATCTTAAGAAGTATAGACCGAGATTTGTACCAGTCGGAGGACAAGAAAGTCAGAGCCAATAAGCTCGAGGCCTTGTGGTATCACATCGGGCTTATCCAAGAAGCCTATACAGAATTGGTTAAGATTTCCAAAAAGTTTAAAACTTCAAAAGAAAAAGGCGAGATAGTTCTTGTCTATGAAACACCATCAGGAGGGCTGATAGGCTTTTTGGAGCGTGCATTCGGCATGTTCTCGAACGCACAAAAAAGGGCTATCATATCTCTTGCATTTATGATTGTCATTATTCTTCTTTTCTGGTTGAATGTCTGGTTGTTCTTACCTTTGGTGAAGGAGTCTGGCAAGGCATTTAGTATTGTTACCCTTACTTGCTTCATCAATATAATACTTATTCTTGCAAGTGCAATTCCGATAGTTGGCAAAAATGCAATAAACGATGCAATCGGATTAATGGGGAGGATCATAGAGAAATTTAAAAAACTTTTTCCTTTCAAAAAAAGAGCCAAAAGAAATGAATAGCCTCGAAAGTATTTGGAAATAACAGAAATAGTCTAACAATTCATGCACGCGACAAAAGGGCGGCGGATTTTTGAGTTCGTTCTGTGCTTTCTCAAAGTTCATTTTAGATTCTCAGCTAAGTTACTCTTAAACCCTTTTACGCGTGATAATCTCGTTAGACAACATGCTAATTTAAAGTATTTTACTATGAAAAGATTTTTTAAACTATCAATAGTAATGTTTATAGCACTTTTAATATTTGCTTGTGGTAAGGATAGTACAACTGCTGTAGATAATGATTATACTAAATATATAGTAACAATTATTAATGATAGTTCATATGAAATTACTAATATTTGTTTAGGGATGATTGGTACAGATAATAATGTATCAATTTACTATCTTGCAGTTGGTGAAAGCACATCTGAATTTGAATTCTTATTACCAAAACCAAATTCTGAAATTCCAATTTGCTATGGTGATTATTTTGGACATTATATACAAGAATCTATTGAAAAATTTATTTTTATCATTTGTCCTGAACCAGCAATTACAATACATATTGATAATGAATCCTATTTTGTTGAAAAAAAACATGTTGTCTAACCATATAAGCAGTTCATATGTTGCGTAGCCAATTCACCTTTCATAGTTCATCCTTCGGAGTAAACCTACGGAGAATGGATACTACGGAGAACGGGCATATAACTGTTTGCTTGGATAAACTCTCGTTTAAGAAGATTCTTAAACAATAGAAATATTGTGAAATACAAAAAGGAATTTTTCACAAAAGTTATCTAAGGGACCCGACTATTGCCGGGACTTTTTTTAGCTATTTGCTAGACTACCAAACAAGAAAAATACATAGAAAAGGGAACTGTGTAAAAATGAAATAAAATTTGACATTTAAAATAATAATTTTCTCTTTTTACCATATGTTATAAGATTTATTGGAAATTATACATCTCAGACCGATGAACTGATAGGTATGAAATGATAAATTAAAGATTATGCCGTACTTATTGCTACAAAATTGATGGTATTGAGAAAATAAAATCAAGTAGATACTTATGGTGTGGACCTCCCATTCTTGGATATTTATTCTATTGACGAATGATAAAAATTTTGCAAGGAGGTAAATTAAATGAAGACCAAAATATCAGTTCTTCTCTTATCATTCCTAATTCTTAATTCGCTTGCATCCCGTTTTATCGGGACCTCATTTCTCATTGCACAGGACACCTGGACCAAGACCTACGACCCATTTTATGAACCTTGGCATGATATATATTATGAAGTTGAGGATGTTTTAATTACGCAAGATGGTGGTTATGTAGTAAGTGGTTCTTTTGACCACTGGATAGATGATGACCCACCACATTGGGTTGAACATTGGGGATTTCTAATGAAGACAGATAGCGATGGCAACGTGCTGTGGGCAAAGAAAGACTCTGTTGATTTTTTAGGAGAAAATGATAATTATGCTTTTGTTGAGACAAATGATGGAAGCTTTATAAGTATAGGATATTGTTTTGGTGGTAGCTATATGATAAAAAGAGATTCGGAAGGTAATAGACTATGGGCTGTTACCTACTCTGATTTTGGTGTTAATTCTATGTGTAAAACCTTAGATGGAAATATTGCTCTTGGTGGTCGCTTATTTGCAAATGCTGCCTTACGAAAAATGGATAATGATGGTAATACAATCTGGACGAAATCTTATGAAATTGGCACAGGAAGTAATGCTTATTCTGTGTACCAGGCAAGTGATGGTGGGTATTTATTGACTGGAATAAATTATACCGAAAATGATGTTTTAATAATAAAAACAGATTCAAATGGTGATTCTCTCTGGTCACAAACCTTTGAGGGGTTTGGAGGTGATGACAGAGGAAATTGCGTGATTGAAAATAATATTGGAGATATACTTGTTGCTGGATATATGAGGGATCCGTATATAACAGGATTTCTTTGGAAACTGGATAGTCTTGGAAATACTTTATGGCAAGAATTAGTTGCTGATAGTATAGGATATTCACACTTTTCAATATTAAATATACCCTATGATTCATTTGTTGCTTATTGTTATACGGGTAGCTACCATGCTAAAATATATAAATTTGATTACGATTATAACATTGAATGGACAAGTGAGTTATCTGGAAATGTGGCACATGGTGATAGAAGTTTCGCTTTGTTAGAAAATGAAGGATTTATATGTGCGCTAAGAAATGTTGGAGGATATTTTTACAATAACATAGGACTTGAAAAAACTGACACTTATGGAAATGTTCCAGTAGATGAAAATGTGATTATCTCAGTTGATAATATTAACTTAATATGTTATCCAAATCCTTTTTTCACAAGAGATGGCCACAACTCTTCCAGAAATATTGAAATTACAATTGATTTTCAAAATACTCTAAATAAAGGATTATCTATTGAAATATTTAACATTAAAGGACAAAAAGTTAAATCTTTTAATAGAAAAATAGGTACATTAATTTGGGATGGAAAAGATGAAAAAGGCAATCGACTTTCGTCTGGTATTTATTTCATTAAATTAAATAAAAATAATAATATAATTAAAACAAAAAAAATAACTTTAATAAAATAAGGAGAATAAGATGAAAATAATATTAACCTTCGTTTTATCTGTGTTTTGCATATCACTATATGCAGACAATGCGGTTGATTCCACAAGAAGTATGAATGAAGATCATTTAACAGCTATTAAGAATGCTTTCAACGGAGGAGATCCTGTAGCAGAGCATTATTGGGAAGAGTTTAAGGTTCGCACTCCAACAAAAGATGATTCACTTGAAATTGAGGGAATGAGAGACGAAAATCTATCTAACTCCAATAAATACGCAAAAGAAGCTCTCTGGGGTGCTGTGGGGCTGGACACTGATCAACATGAGCCACCTTTAGAGCCTTATGAATTGCTTAATATTTCTAAAGACTATCTTCTTGACCCAGGATTTGATGATTACCTTGATCTTGATTCAGTCTGGGTAGCTTTCTGGAATGGAAAAACCTGTCTTGATCTTATTACCAGAAATGTGGCATTAATGGTTGATATGCTCTGGTATTATGTAGAAGAGGAAACAAGGGATTCTTTATGTGCAAAATTAGATTCTTTAGCAGATACACTTCATTATTATATTGATAGAAATAAAGAAACCTGGGGTCTTGGAGATCCCAAGATTTTTTTGCCAAATGCACCATCTGCCGCTGTTGGGTATGCGGGATGTGTATTGGGTGATAACTATCATATAGATTTTGCCAAAGATATGATATTTGAATATGAAATACCTTATTTAGCAGATCCTCAATATGGTTTTCTGGATTTTGTGACAACTAATTCTAACTATATTGGACAAGGACTTACCTATTTCGGATGTAATATATATTCAGTATTAAATGTATTTTTCACTGCGTATTTAAGGATGTATGGAGAGAATCTCTATAATAGAGATATAGTAAAAAATACAATGTCCAATGTTGTGAATATGATAAGACCGGATATGCGGCAATTAACATTGGATGACTGTTATTCTCATGTTAATCCTCCACCCTCATCTTACTTTTCTATGGAAGAATTTGTGCAAGGTTTATTTGAATATTATTATAATAACACAAATAATACTGAAGCAGATAACGGGATAAGATGGTACTTTAATGAATTCAAGAATAGATATAATAAATATCCTCCACTTGTTCACTGGCATACATATTTTCAACCTGTGTTTTCTTATAATCCAGATAAGAGTATTTGTATTTTGAACGACCCAAATTACAATATTCCAGAAAGTATTACAAATGGTTCATATACAGATGAAGAACTCACAGTTTTCAGAAGTAATATAAATACACAGATTGATTTTGAAAATAGCATTCAGATGTATGTAAATTACGATAATGCTTTAAATCCAAGCTTTCATGAACATAGTGACCAGACAAGTTTTCAACTTTTTGCTTATGGAAAATATTTACTTATTGATCCTGGTTACAAAACTCATTATTATTCAAACTGGGCTCGTAATGGTATTCACTGGCTGCATAGCCCTTATGCTCATAACTTAATAATCGTCAATCCAGATTCATCAAATGAAGTAGAGCATCTTGAACATGATTATGATGGGGACCCCAATACAGATGATTCATTAAATAATACAATTACTTTAATAAAAAAGGAACCTAAGTACCGACCAGATATTATTCCAGCTGTTGATGTAGCTAATCCAGCTTATAAAGAATATTTTATCACAAATCCACAAATTGAAAAACTTAAAATTTATATGGATTATGTAATAGATCCGATTGAAGATGATACAATAAGAGTAGAGAGAAACTTCTACTTTTTGGAAAAAGAATATTTTGTTATTATGGATAATGTAGAGAATATGGGAGAAGGTTATTCTAATATCTTCTGGAATACACTTCATTTTAGACCTTATAAATATAGCAATAACAATTTGAACACGGATGATAATGGCACATTTACTCTTGATGCTGATGATAATGTAAAATTATATGGAACTATTGGTTCCTCAACTCCGTTCTATATAGGCGTTGATGCTGAAAAGCCTTTTGGTTGTTACTATTGGAATCATTATCATAATTATCAACATAGAAGGTTGAAGGCAGCTACAGAGGCTGTTAATACCAAATATCTCACTATTCTTATTCCATCAGAATCAGGAGATAACCCAATATATATTACTGAGGGGGATAATTATTATGGAGTAGAGATTTATTTCCCATCCAAAGAACCAGTTGAGAAATCATATTATGCTATTAGTGATAATGATCTTACAATATCATTTGATGATGTATGCATTAATTCAACAGCTAATTTTGCTGGTTTGAAATATAGACCCAATTATACTGGTAATATAAAAGTAACAGATTTTATTTTGTCTGAGGGTGATTCTCTTTCATATAATAATATTCCTCTTTTTAAATCAGTTAATTTTGTAGAAGAAATATTGGCTTCATATGGTGTTGATTTAAATGTTATTATTAAATCAAATGAACAATACCCAGCATACAGAATTCGCCGTCAGGGAGCTAATCTTGATAATTTCACATCTATTGGAGTTGAAAATGGAGAAAATGGTGATACGAATATCCAGAATATTTATTATGATGATGAATATTTCTATGTAAATCAGTATAACTTTTCAGAAGGAACTGTATGTCTGGAAAATACTATAATAGTGCCTGAAAACGTAACACTTTATATTGGTTCTGGCGTAGAAATCTATGGGATGAATCCTTATGTTAAAATAGAAGTATATGGAGATATAGAGATAGGAAATAATGTAATATTTACAGCTGAAGAAGGTGAATCCTGGGATGGGCTATATCTTTATAATACCGAAGCAGAAGTTACTATGGATAATGTGACCTTTGAGAGATGCAAACTTTATAATGAATCTTACATTTTAATTTTAAACAATTCAGCATTTATTAATTCTCGTATTGATCAATATGGTAATAAAGTATATATTTCAGAAACGAACTTTAATTCAAGTATGGTATATTGCTACTACAGTCCTGGTAAGATAGGTGAACCTGATGATGTTGAAATTAATATCTCAGATTGCTCTTTTTCTAATTACATTGGTTATCCAGTTTATATCTCTGGTTATGATTTATATAATTTAGACGGTAATACAATTTCAGGTTGCAATGGTGGTTTTTATATTTTTAAAAGTGGACATCCAAAGATGTGTTTAATATCTAACAATAGCATAATAAACAACTATGGTAAGGGTATCTTTCTTTATGATTCCTTTGCTGATATCTTAGGTCACAATAGTATAAAAGAAAATTCAGTTGGTATTGTTGGAGCTCAAAATTGTACTATTACTATTATTGGTAATAAAGACTATCAATATCAAACAATCAAGGATAACATCTGTCAAGAGATGGTATTTGATTTCACAAGTTTTCCGAAAGAAAGAGAGATGTATTATAATAAGATAATTGACGATGATATTGGAGGTAGTTATGATCAATATTTAATTAGCTGTGCCAATTATACTGGAGATCCGCGAGATTTGATTGTAGAGGATAATTATTGG
This sequence comes from Candidatus Cloacimonadota bacterium, assembly GCA_023129415.1. Taxonomy (GTDB): domain Bacteria; phylum Cloacimonadota; class Cloacimonadia; order JGIOTU-2; family JGIOTU-2; genus JAGMCF01. Next base: position 1,872 of record JAGMCF010000194.1, on the reverse strand, counting down.
GGACCACTAAGTCATTACTGGACAGAATGGACAGGTGATGATCGTTTTGATCCCAGCGATGCATTTGACTACATTCCTGTATGGGATCCTGGCACTACCAGATCTCCAGGAGGTTCACCTCCAGAGCAGTTATTTGCAGAAGCAGATTCGTTAATTGTAGAAGAAGATTATGAACAAGCAAAATTGGTATATAAAGATATAATTGAATTGTATCCTGAAAGTGATTTTACAATATACAGCATGAGAAATTTATTACCCCTGGAAACTGTATCTTGTAAAGATTTCTCTTCCCTTCAAGCATATTATCTAACTAACCCCAATTGTAATTACAATCCAGAGAGGACTAAGTTAAGTGAGTTTTTAGCCAACCATTGTAACATCAAGATGAAGAACTATCCTGATGCTATATCTTTCTTTGAGGATATAATATTAAATCATGAAACTGAGCTAGACTCAGTTTATGCAGTGATAGATGCTGGATATACATATATGTTAATGGAAGATGATAGTACCAAGTCATCCTATGTAGGCAAGATACCAGAATTGAAGCCCAAATCAGTATTAGAGTTTGAAGAAACGAGAGATAAGTTATTAGCAAAAGCCCTTGGTCTCCCAGAACAATATGAAGAAGAAATAGTTCCAGAAACAACTTTCTATCTTGGTCAGAACTATCCCAATCCGATGAGAAGTTTAACCAATATCTCTTTCTCAATTCCAAAAGATATAACCAAAGCTGAACTAAAAATCTATAATATCAAAGGGCAATTGGTAAGAAAATTCTTAATAGGTAATGATCAATCATCAATTGTATGGGACGGAAAAAATGAGAAGGGCAACCAACTTTCAAATGGTATTTATCTATATAGACTTAAAGCTGGTAAAAAATCATTCATCAAGAAGATGATATTAATGCGATAATCTTCAACCTGAAAAATTATACAGCCTATCTGTCCGCCAACTGGCGGATGGATAGGCTTTTTATTTACAATTCGCATTATTTATTAATAGAGTGAAAGAGAAAGTTTAAGGCATACATGGCATACATTGATATAGAATAAGATTAAGGTTTATTATAACAGGTATATTTTAAAGTATGGGCTTGCAAGATCGCAGGCTATTTTTTTTCTACAACAAAAGTATCTATCAAATTTAATCTATTAATGGTGGATTAATATTTTAAATTTTTAATTGAATTAGTGACATCATTTACATAGGTGGCAACCCCTTATCCAAGCTCCTTGAAATTATCAAAAATCATCAAAAAGAATCCAAAACTTGAAATTGGATAATTGTATCTAAATAGCAAGCCAAAAACATACAAATATTACTGAAATTTAGCCAAAAAACAATCAAAACCTCAAATTATTTTATTCTCTATCAAAAAAACACCATATAAATTGTTGGCACGCAATTTTTCACATAATCAATATAACATACATTGATACAACAAGTTGCTGATTAATTATAACAATAAAATCATCGATTTTGACAAAAAAATGTCAGATATTTTTTAAAAAAGTAAGCGTTTTTGAAAAAAATGCACTAATAATTGATTAATTTTGATGTATCCAGCAAGCTTAATACCTTTTCGTGAACCAAGTTAGCACTTTTAAGAATTTTCGAAAAATTGATGAATTTATCAAATCTATATTTCGGCAGCAAACCAAAATAAATGCCAATAAATTGATTGACTTTGATTCATTCCATAAGCTTAGCACCTCTGTGTGTTTTAAGAAAAAATGAGATAATATAAGGAAGCTTATATTTATGAGACAAAACATAAATAAATTGGCACCTAGACAAACTTTAGATAAACTTTAGACAAACATTGATGGTATTAACTTGGTACCAATTGAAAAATATATAAAATAT
>JAGMCF010000193.1 GCA_023129415.1 Candidatus Cloacimonadota bacterium | reverse complement strand
AACAGTTATTATGAAGCAACCCAAAGAATAATATGCAATTAAATATATATATGTTTCCCCTAACCTTTACAAGTAAGAACCAAAAAGGAGAATATTAGTCAATAATAAAACCAAAAATTTCTAAATCCTAATTTCAAATGTCAAATAAAATGACAAAGCCCAAATGTCCAATCATGACATCCCCGTGCCTGTGGGACGGATTCTTGGAGAATCAACCCTTTTATTTTTGTTCACCCTGTGGAATACGAAGTAATTTTGTTTTCAAACTAAATTATTCCACAGGTTAAATTAGATATTTGTCCCGATAAGTTGGGACTATTAGAAACTATTCCCAATTTGTTGGTAGTAATTAGTCATTTCATGCCAGAGGCAGGTCCTCCGGATAAATAGCCTTTATAATAGAGTCCCAAGTCAGAATAATCCCAATATATCGAGATGCCAAAAATTATCGGTCTCGGCGCCCAGACGGACACGAATATTATTGATAAGAGCTTAATACAAAACCAATTTTTGTTTCCACCACCTTCGTTGGGGACAAAATAGAATTTATTTCCCAAGCTTATTTTTATGTTAATATAAATTTTAAAAAAAGTGATTTATCGGTGTTTACCTCGTGTAATCCCGATATATCGGGACACGGGGTGAATCGGTGTTCTCGGCCTGCCTGGCATATCCGTCAGCTGACGGAGAAGCCAGGTGGTTAATAAAACAAATGAATAATTATAACAAATGTCAGCTCTGTCCAAGAAATTGTATAGTGGATCGAACAAAAGGCAAATTAGGATTTTGTGGAGAATCTGATAAACTTAAAATCTCAAGCATTGGTCCACATTTCGGAGAAGAACCCCCTATCTCTGGAACTAACGGTTCTGGTACTATATTTTTTACTGGCTGTTCTTTAAAATGTATATTCTGCCAGAATTATCAAATCTCTATGGATGGAATGGGACTAATCTGGGAGATTTCTGAAGTTATTGATAAAATTGAAAAAACGTATTATACATATAAAATCCATAATGTTAATTTTGTTACTCCTGACCATTTTTTTCCACATACAATTGAGATTGTTAAGCTCTTGCGAAAAAGAAAGATAGACATCCCAATCTTATACAACACTTCAGGTTATCAAAAACTATCTTCTCTGAAAAAAATTGAAAATTATGCTGATATTTATATGCCAGACTTTAAATATTCTGATAAGAATTTGAGCAAAAAATTATCTAATTGTGATGATTATCCCGAGATTGCAATTGAAGCAATTTCAGAAATGGTTAAACAAAAAGGATTTTTAGATAGTTTTGAAAATAATACAAATATTGCAAAAAAAGGCGTGCTGGTAAGACATCTGATTTTACCAGAAAATGTGAAAAACTCTATTGATGTTCTAACAACTCTTTTTTTAGAATTTGGTAAAAATATACCTATTAGTTTGATGTCGCAATATTATCCAGCACAGAGGTTTAAAGTAAATTCAGAAAATGAGGATATTAGCTTTTTAAATCGCAGGATAACCTCTGATGAATTTAAACAGGTTTATGAACATTCATTAAGTTTGGGTTTTACAAATATGCTTGTACAATTTCCTTATAATTTCAAAACAGAATCTGATGTTACCGATTTTGTGCCGGATTTTAGGAAGGAAAAACCTTTTAAGGGGAATAAGGATATAGGGATATAAGGATATTGGGATATAAGGATATAAGGATATAGGGAAATAAGGAAATATGGAAATAGGGAAATAAGTAAATAAATAGCTACTGGAGTTATAGATGCGTAAACAACATCTGGTTCAATTTATAAAATTGGACCGGTATTAGAGAAACCAACATAGAAGCTTTTAAAGGCAAGGGACTTGCCTACACCATATATAAAAATAGACCTTCAAGGTTTCTAAAACCTTGAAGGTCTTATTAACAAATTTACTAATTTACCAATTTACCTGATTAATATTATCCTTTTTGTAGAATACATCTTATTGTTTACTTTGAGTTCATATAGATAAATTCCTGTTGCTTGTTGATTACCATTTGCATCTTTCCCATCCCACACAGCTTTGTCAGCGGTATTAAAACCATCATAAATAGTCTTTACTAATTCACCTTTTATGTTATAAATATTTATCTCAACATAAGCTTGTTCTTTTAAATTGAAACTAATTTCAGTAGTTTCTTCTGTTTTTGGGTTGAAGGGATTTGGATTACTCTGGAATAAACCGAACTCTTCAAATTCTTCAGGATTTTCATTTCCCGGGTCATAATTTTCTGGAATAACAATGTGTGCTACTTTATCATAATGATTAATCATTCCACCAAAATCTATGCTCTCAAGCCAATACCAGTATGTGTCACCGGGAAATGAATTTTCCCCGATAAAATCGGGGTCTTCATAAATGTATGAATGTGGTTCTGTGGTTGTTCCACATCCAGGAATTAAATCTGATATAATCATAGAAGTTATGAAATCATTTTGTGTATTACGATATACATACCAGCCAATATTGTCTGTTTCAGATTGTGTTACCCAGTATAAAGTTGGGATATTGTTTAGATATTGGGCTGTGAAGGTGGAGAGGGTGACGGGGAGGGTTTGATCAAAAGTGTGAGAACCTGGATTTCCAGGAGAACCTCCGCTAGGCTGTCCTGAAGGTATTGAAGTAATAGTCCAATCACTTTCACTGTAAGTATCGCTTCCATTATTTATATTTGAATTGCGAATTGCATAGCTATCCTTATACCAGTCAGAGGTAGTCCCCACGATTCCAAAGATATCAATAATCGTATCATCCGAAGTGGTTAAAGCATATACATCATTACCATTACCAGATATATTACCATTTGTTTGATCTGGAGCACTAAAGCCTGCGTCAGTCATATGCGTAGAGTTAGCAGCAATGACATAACTTGCGCTACTGGCCAATTGAGATCCAGAACTAATCGTAACTTTATCTGATAAAGCTCCTCCATTTACCCCCATCCGAATTTTTAAACCATTAATAGTCCTGGGTTGCACGTGGCAGTTTGTGATTTCAATGTATTTTGGTATTCCTCCACTCCTATTTCCATCCATTACTTCACTAATTATTAAACCATCTGTTTGAGCATAAGAAATTTCAATAAAAACAAATGAAATTACCAAAATGCTTATAAATAATAATAATAAGTTTTTTTTCATCTTTCCTCCAAATAAATTTTTTGTTTTAATTAGTTAACATAACTATTTAAATCCACCTATTTGCGACATTATTATTATCTTTGCCTAATTTAGAAATTAGCATTTTATCCATATTAAAATAGAACTCATTTTTTTTCAATATTATTATACCTTTTCTTTGTTAATTATTTATAAAGGGGTTGTTAATTTTTCGTTAAGTTTTCCATTAGTTTCACCTTTACGTGTGTAATAGAATAACATATTTATACTTCCTTATTTGGTAAGAGCACAAATATACAACTTAATTTATTACACCCTCTTAATAGAATCATCTTTGCTCAACCCCGCAGGATATTATCTAATGGGGTCAATATACTTTTTTTGCTTCAATTAAATTTTAAGACAATTAAAGGTTTTAAAAATTTTCTGTCAAATTCTTTTTCTGATTCACAAAAAGACACAAAAGGAAAATTTGATTTTATATTTCATTCTGACTAACTTCATTGGATAAGTAACAAGATTTAGGCTTACATGACAATTTTTCGTTTTTTCATTTCTGGCTTATGATTTATTTCTCTATCAATATTAAAGTGAACTGTAGAGAGTTCATGCAAGTTTATGCGAGATGGTAAACCATCTCGCTTAATCGGAAAAAGAATCTGCGATTCTGCTGTTGCAAAATTTCACAATGCTTTAGCATTGTTTTTTCGATTTGGCGAGAATATTTATATTCTCGCAAAACTTTGTGAGACGGTAAACCATCTCGCTTAATCTGAAAAAGAATCTGCGATTCTGCTGTTACAAAATTTCACAATGCTTTAGCACTGTTTTTGCGATTTAGCGAGAATATTTATATTCTCGCTAAACTTTGCGAGACGGTAAACCATCTCGCTTAATCGAAAAAAGAATCTGCGATTCTGATATTGCAAAATTTCACAATGCTTTAGCATTGTTTTTGCGATTTAGCGAGGTTGTTCACATCCTCGCAAACTCGCAAACTGTTGCAAAATTTCACAATGCTTTAGCATTTTCACCCTTCGGATAATGGGTTTTTTCGATTTACCCCGTAAGATACATTATAAATTACAAGCAAAACTTATTCTAATCTACTTATTATCATACGGGGTGAAGCGAGAACATTTATGTTCTCGCAAAACAGTGTTTCATTCTTCTTCCTTAAAATTGATCTTTTCATATTCCTCAATAATATCACCCGTTTTATGATGCTCTTCCTGATTTTTTACATAATCATAAACTCTATGAAAATCATTCTTGCTAAGGGTTAGAACCCCAAAACCATGTTGCCAATATAGAATATCATCTCCTGCTAATTCTTGATTAATAAAATAAGATGAAGAACCTTTTATTAAACCAACTGCATGAGATACTGACATTTTTGGTGGAATGTATATTAATAAATGAACATGGTCTTTTGTTCCACCAATGCGATGAAGAAAGAATTTCAGCTTCTTACACTTATTCCAAATAAAATGATATACTTTTTCTTTAATGTTTTCATTTAAGAATGGTTGCCTTTTCTTTGTTTTAAAAACAATATGATAATAAATTGATTTGTATGTTTTCCCACTCATTTGCATCCCTTTCATTATAAAATGGTTTTTGCGAGCTTAGGCGAGATGGTAAACCATCACGCTTAATCTGAAAAAGAATTTTCGATTCTTATGTTGCAAATTCTCACAATGCTTTAGCATTGTTTTTTCGATTCAGCGAGGTTGTTCACATCCTCGCAAACTGTTGCAAAATTTCACAATGCTTTAGCATTTTCACCCTTCGGAGAATGGGATTTTTCGATTTACCCCGTAAGATACATTATAAATTACAAGCAAAATTTATCATAATCTACTTATTATCATATGGGGTGAAGCGAGAATATTTATATTCTCGCACAATAGTGTTTCATTCTTCTTCCTTAAAATTGATCTTTTCATATTCCTCAATAATATCACCCGTTTTATGATGCTCTTCCTGATTTTTTACATAATCATAAACTCTATGAAAATCATTCTTGCTAAGGGTTAGAACTCCAAAACCATGTTGCCAATATAGAATATCATCTCCTGCTAATTCTTGATTAATAAAATAAGATGAAGAACCTTTTATTAAACCAACTGCATGAGATACTGACATTTTTGGTGGAATGTAGATTAATAAATGAACATGGTCTTTTGTCCCACCGATGCGATGAAGAAAGAATTTCAGCTTCTTACACTTATTCCAAATATAATGAAATACTTTTTCTTTTATGTTTTCATTTAAGAATGGTTGCCTTTTCTTTGTTTTAAAAACAATATGATAATAAATTGATTTGTACGTTTTCCCACTCATTTATACTCCTTTCATTGTAAAATGGTTTTTGCGAGCTTAGGCGAGCGAGACGGTAAACCATCACGCTTAATCGAATAAAGAATATGCGATTCTTGTATTTCATGATTCATAATGCATCAGTATTTTCACCCTTCGGAGAATGGGTTTTTTCGAATTAGCGAGGGCGTTCACGTCCTCGCAAACATAAAAGTAAATAACAAATTTCCAGTTTACCTATTCCACGACTCTCTATATTCTTTCAACTTATCTCTTAGCTTTTCATCTTCCAAACTTAATATTGAAATTGCCAGATATGCAGAATTTCTTGCACCAGATTTCCCAATACCGACTCCAGCAACAGGGATACCTGCTGGCATTTGCACAATTGAGTAAAGAGAATCTATTCCATTCAATGCTGAACCGGGAAGAGGAACTCCTATAACAGGAATAGTTGTCCATGAAGCTAAATAACCAGGTAATGCTGCTGCCATTCCTGCTAAAGCAATAATAACCTTAATTCCATCCTTTTCAGAATCTTGAGCTAAATTTTTTGTCTTTTCCGGATTACGATGAGAAGAGGAAATATAAGTCTCAAAAGGAACATCAAAATCTTTTAAAATCTCTTCACATATTTTTATATACTCCATATCTGATTTACTACCTGCAATTATTCTTACTAATTTTTGATTTGCCATTCTATCTCCTTTTAAAAACAAAAACCATATAGTAAGGTTTATGTCAATTATTTTGATAAAAATCTTAAAAAATTTTGACATTCAAAGAACGAAACTTAAATTATAGTTAAATTTAGCACTCTCCTATAAAGAGTGATAGAAACAGAACAGAAACAGGATAAACCTGTTTCTACCCACACATAGAGGGGTAGATTTGGGTTTATCCCAAATTGGAAAAAGATAATTCTTATATGAAAAAAGAAAATAAATTTTCAGATCAAACTGATATTTCAGAAAAAAATATATTATCAAAAAGACAGAAAGAAATTCTTAAAGCAATAATCCTGGAGTATCTTAAAACTACTCAAGCTGTTGGCTCAAAGATTCTCACAGAAGGTTATGATTTTAATATCAGTCCTGCAACAATTCGCAATGAGATGGCAGTGTTAACCGATAATGGCTTTATAGAACAGCTTCATACATCTGCTGGTAGAATTCCAACTGAAAAAGGATATAAATTCTATATAAATGACATCATTGATTTTGAAAAAAATATACCTGAACAAAAAATCAAGATGATGCAAGCACTTCTTGCGCAAAACTATCAAAGCATCGATCTAATGCTTACGGCTATTCTGAAATTTCTTGCAAATGTTTCTGGACAGTTAAGCATTATCGCTGAACCTGATTTTTCGTCAGGAATTCTCAAAAAACTAAACATTTTTAAAATTGAAGGTGATAAGCTCCTTTTAGTAATCAGTCTCGAAGTAGGACTTGAAAAAACCATTGTAATACCTAATTCATATAACCTCTCTGATGCTCAAATTTCTGCTATGGTTAGATATTTTAATAATAGATTCTATGGCTTGCCAATATATCAGATTCAAACTCAATTTAATAAAGAATTTGATTCAACACACTCTCAAAAGGAAAATATTCTCGTCGAAATATTATCAGAAATCAAAAATGTCATAAATAAAGTCAGTCGTTATATTATTCGGTTTGATGGCAATTTGGGGTTTTTAAGTCAGCCTGAATTCAAATCTCAAGAGAAAATCCTTCAACTCATAAGAATAATAAATAATCAAAGTGATTTTATAAACATCTTTAAGAAGTATGAGCAAAACGATTATACCATTTTAATGGGAGACGAAATAAAAAGTCATGATTTTTCTGACTTAGTATTAATATTTGGAAAATATCAAGTTATGGATTTATCAGGTTTTATCGGCATTCTGGGAACAAGAAGAATGGATTATCGTGAAAATATTCCTATGATTTGTTTTGCATCTCGTATGATAACTGAAATGACAACCAAAGGAACTGTAATGCCAT
>JAGMCF010000192.1 GCA_023129415.1 Candidatus Cloacimonadota bacterium | reverse complement strand
CTCCATGAGTAATGGATTTATACCAAAGTTGGGAATATCCCTTACGCTTTGGATATTCGTACTTTAGGAAGTAAAATGGATTTGGAAGTTCCATCCCAAGTTCCTTACAATACACAATCTTTTCATCAGGTGAGATGCCAACTTCCTTTTCTAAAGAATCAAATATGCCTGGAAACATTTCAAGTGGATTGTGCTCAGCATAAGGATAAATTGGTTCCCATTTAGGTTGACCATACCAGGGCTTTAGTATATCAGTAAATACTCTATCAAAAAGAGGAATCAGCTCATCTGCTGGGAGTCTTCGATAGTAATCTGTCAACCATGTTAATTTACTATCAGGACCATTTATACCGACAAAATTGTAACGCAATCCACCCCAATTTCCATAAGTAGTAGTGCCCATAATTGTTACACTATTGTTCAAAATGAACTTTTTAACATAATCATGATAAGCATTTACTTCATTTTGGGTGTCTTTAATTGATCCTATCTTCAAAACTGTGGGAAGCAGTCTTCTGCCTTCTTTGTCATAACTGGTTACATAAAAGGTTTTTGAAGTGAAACCTCCATGCAATTCTCTAATAACAACTCGTCCAGCATTGGAGTATATTCGTCTGATGATAACATCCCATTCATCTAATAATTCCGTTCCTTTCTCTACATCAATTTTTAGCCTTTTTTCATCAGCAGTACGGACAGCTTTGGGCAAATAGAACCAAACTCTGGCATTTTTAATTTCTGAATCTACCTGGATATGAGCAACTGTTTTAAGATTTTCAAGATTTGATATTTTCTGAATGCTATTGCCTAACTCCATATTAATGGATAATGTTGGTAATTCGGCTAACAATACTCCATGTCCGTGAAAGAAACGAGTCTCAGTTATAGGATATTTAATGATATTCTCCATAAATTGCGAAACTGATTTATCTTTTGATGATTTCAAAGCTGTCTCATCAGCAGCAATTCCAATAATTAAAGTTCCTCTTTCATTGGAGAATCTCTCTTTACAATATTCTTCAATAGAAATATCATTTTTAGTTTCGAAATGTGCACAAATAAGTTCGCCTGGTTCAGCTAATATTATTAAACCAATCAATGGCGGTACTTCTTCTTTATTTTTTGTAGTCAGATAAAATGTATCCTCAATTAATTCTTTCAATGTAAAGAGTAATCTGCTTTTAACATCAAAAACTCCTGCAGGTTTTCCTGAAAATCCATATGCAGATAATAGATACATATCTGATTCAGAAGGTTTATCAGTTATAAGAAAGTCAGAAAGACAATATTCATCAGCTGGAATGATTCCTGCAAATGTTGGGGTTGAAATAAATTCTCCAAGTGCTTCAAAAGCCTGACCTTTTGTGTTTCCAAACCCACCAATACCAAAAGCATACCCCAACTCTTTGAGATTTGTTCTGATGAGACTTTTAGATGATAATTCACCATCTTCTATATTCTTCAAAGAACCCCACAAATCAAGGATACTTGCTTTCTTAGAAGCCCATCTTAATTGGTACTCTCTATCATCAAATAGATGTTTTGTTGCAGATTTATCAGCAGTTTGGGTTTCTTTAACTTGCTTTAATGCTTCTGAAAGTGAATCTGAAATATGAAATTGTCCTAATAAACCTGTAAGTTCTAAAACCCTCTTCAAATCAGGATATAGTCCAACTAAAATAGACCACCCTGTTTTTTTGTGGAGTGCTTTTTCTACTTTTATCAAAGACCTGATACCAGCACTTGATAGGTATTCAACACCTGAAAAATCAATAATCCAATATTTCATGTCACTGCTTATTTTGCCTGATTCTTCATCGAACAAAGAAGCCCCATACCCATCAAATCTGCCTTTTAGGTTCAAAACGGGTATCGTGCCTTCATAAGTAATTTTGATTTCTAACATTCACTCTCCTAAAATAATTATATTCAATAGTATTCTCCCACTAATAAAAACGAATAATTGCTAATATATTATAAATATTCATTTCTCCAGTTTTTGAAGTGGAAATTCATAAATCAAAAAGTCATGTTCTTGAGCCCAGCTTTTAAATCCATTCTCTTTAAAATATTTTTTTACTCTTGGAATATCCGGAAGCATTGCTTCAATGTTTTCATAACCTTGAGATATTGCATAAGATTTTATGAATACAAATAAGTTTTTTGCTTTTTCATTATCTTTGGCATCAAAAAATGAAATTTTTAAACTCACTTTACTATGAGCCTTACCCCATAAAATAAGCCCTTTTATCTCATTCTTTTCAATAATACCATAACATCTATTTTGTTTAATAAATCTCTCTGCTATGAAATCATCGGAATATGGATAAGCAATCCAACCAATTGTGATAAAATTTTTAAAAAGCTCAAACCATTTTGATTTATGTATATAATCCAAAATTATTTCCTTATTTGAAATGTCTTTTACATTTTCAGGCTTTTTAATCTCTTTCTTATATATATTAAGGTCAAACTCTTTTAAAGAAAGTTTTGCAACCAGTTCAAATCCTAATCGCTCAGAAAGCTTGATAGAAGCATAATTTTGAAAATAGGTTGCAAAGCGAATTGAAGTAAGATTTGGCTCTTGTTTCAATCTTTCAAGATAATATTTCGTTAAAGCTGATCCTACCCCCTTTTGTTCTAAACACAAATCTTTTCGTAAACCCTCAAGCCACACATCTGTTGGAGTAATAAAAGTAAGTTTACCAAAGCCAACAAGTTGATTATTTAACCAAATACCCGTAAACTCTCCTTTTTCATCATCAATCCACTTTTCAAATATTGAAGTTACATAATCATCACCCTCCCATATTTTTGAAGAAATAGCTAAGATCCTCTCTTTGTGTGATTTTCGTATCTTTCTGATTGTAAACATACTTACAATTATTACCAATACTCTTGGTTAGTATGGATAATGTGCTATATACTGAAACTATAAAAAAGATCTGTTTAACAGGAATTCCATCCATTCGGCAGAAAAATATACATTTAAGATGCAATCGGCAATTGGCAATTAACAGTTGCCAACTTTTCCCTTTTGCTTACTATCCCCGCGGACGGGAAGATTGCTCACATTATTCAATTGCCTTTTCCCGCCAGTTGATGGATTACTTTTTTTCTTATATTTCTCCGGATTTTCTATCATATGATTTAAAAGTCGTCCTATTTCAATTGTTTTATTTTCTAAACCTTGCTTTATATTTTTATCAATGTAATTACAACTAAAGGCAAAATCAATCCATACTTGTGTTTCGCTATTTTCCATATCCGCATCAGATATTTTACTTATAAAGTGTGCTGGATATTGACGTTTTCTGTATCCTTCAGCAATATTTGAGCAAACAGAACGAGATGATTTTCTAATTTGATTTGTAAGGGAATAAAGTTCATCTTTAGGAAAACTTTTAGTAAGATGATAAATCTCCATTGCCATACTAAAAGCTTTTTTATAAACAGTTAAATCTTTAAAATTTGTCATCTTTTATAATATGTTTTTTAGTTATTGCCAACTGCCTACTGCTTTTTTCCTATTGCCTATTGAATATATATTTAAACCTCATTGGAGAGGAATCTCTGTTTAAATGTTCTTTTCTAATTCTTCTCTTTCTTCAGGCGTGGTCATTACTACTAATTTATGATTTGACTCGAGAATGAAACTTTCTGAAGGATTATATATCCAATCACTTTCAGTCTTAATTGCTAATAATAATGTATTATTGTATTTTTTTAGATTTAAAGCTGAGACGGGTTTTCCAATATATAAATCAGAAACAGGTAAATCCTCAATGCGTAAATTTTTATATTTATCTCTTAACATAGTATCCAGGAAGGAGACTGCTGCAGGTCTTATCATTTCAGATGCCATTCTGAGCCCACCAATAAAGGTTGGTGAAATCACATGATCTGCTCCAGACTTTTTCATCTTCATTATGTTCATAATATCATTACAACCAGAAACCATCTTTATTTTATTATTAATCTGCTTTGCGCTTAGACATATTACTAAATTTATATTGTCATCATTGGTAGCTGCAAAAATCCCCTTTGCATTTTCTATCCCAGCTTTTAAAAGTATAATATCTTCAGTTGCGTCACCCTCAATATAAATCTGTTCAGGAAACTTTTCAGTTAACTTTTCTATTTTCATCTTATCTTTATCTATAACTACACAAGGCCTATTCGTATTATTAAGTTCATTTATAATATGAAATCCCACTCCTTCAATTCCGCATATTATGAAGTGATTCTTAAGTTTTTTTATGTTTTTCTCCATTTTCCTCCTTATGAAGGTTGCTTTCAACTCACCTTCCACAGCAAAAGCTGTAAAACTTGAAAATACATAAGTCAATATTCCAAATCCTGAAAAAGCCAAGAGCATTGTAAATACCCTTCCAAGTGGTCGGCTGGAAAGGTCTACTATTTCACCATACCCTATTGTAGCAATTGTAATAACCGTCATGTAAATGCAATTTATTATTGAATCTTGTTTATTGCCAATAAACCAGTAAGCAATTGTTCCTATGAGAATAACTATTATGAGAGCTAAACCAGCCCATAAGAATTTCTTAAGAATTTTTGAAGAAAATTTATCTTTCATATGTAAATACCTTTACCACAAAGAGCACAAAGAACACAAAGAATAAAGAAATAGAAATATAATAACTTCTAAATTAAATACCATTTTCATACTTCTTTGTGTCCCGTCCCCGATCTAATCGGGGATTCAAGACATGTATGTTTCATATTAATTTTTTTCGAGAATATTTTTCCGTTTGTGTCATAAACAATATTAACAATCATAATAAATTTTTTAATATTTTATTGCATCTTAAATTCATTAGTCAACTCATTAAAATATATTTTCACTGTCAACAAATTTTCTACTAAAAATTATGAAAAAATTGTCTAACATTTTCAAGAATGAAAATTATTGACACAAAATAAATTCTTCTTAGCTGTCATGGACCATTCCATGACAGTTGCATATGTCATCCCGATGCATCGGGAAACCGTGACACCTCAGCTCAATGATGAAAATTATTGACATAAAATAAATTATATAGGAATTTGTAATATGTGCGCCCGTAGTTCAATTGGATAGAGCATCGGACTTCGGATCCGACTGTTGGGGGTTCGACTCCCTCCGGGCGTGCCAGATTATTTAAGGAAATTTTTATTATGAAAGGCTTATTCATCACTTTTGAAGGCATAGAAGGCTGCGGTAAGACAACACAAGCAAAACTTTTAGCTGAAGAACTTAGAATTCAGGATTATAAAGTTTTGTTCACTCGTGAACCTGGTGGACCACGTATTTCTGAAAAAATAAGAGATCTCTTGCTTAACAAAGAATTCACAGAAATGCATAGGCTTACAGAAATCTTTCTTTATATGGCAAGCCGTAGCCAACATACAATAGAATGGATTCTGCCTGCTCTTAAAAAAGGCATTATTGTAATTTGTGACAGATATTACGACTCTACTTATGCATATCAGGGTGCTGCAAGAGAGATTTCTTATAAAGATATTGACTTTATAAATAAAATAGCAACAGGTGGACTTAAGCCTGATATAACCTTTGTGCTTGATTTGCCAGTAGAAATAGGGCTTTCAAGAGTGCAAAAAGATGTTGATCCATCAAAAGGAATTGACAGATTGGAAAGTGAGAATATAAATTTTCACCAAAAAGTAAGAGAAGGATTTCTTGAATTAGCAAAATCTGAAAAAGAGAGAATAATAGTTTTAGATGGACAAGATAAGGTAGAAACCATACATTATAAAATAATGAGTCATATTTCTCAAATGCTAAAAAATCGATTTAAGAATAAAAAAATGAGGTAATAAAACTATGAAAATAAAGAAGAATGTTATTCTTGTAATAGTTATTCTAATCCTTGTTGGCTTTTGGGCAGGAAGATTTAGTGCTGCACGAGCTGAAAATAAAGGTAGAACCTACTATGATTATTTAATACTAATGAGTAAAGTCTCAGACTTAATCCCACAGGTTTATGTCGATGAAATCGATCCTGAAGAATTAATATTTGGTGCTATAAGAGGAATGGTAAAAACCCTTGACCCTTATACAACCTTTTTGACAAGTGAGGACTTTGAAGAGTTAAAAACTACAACTAAAGGTGAATTTGGAGGTCTTGGAATTCATATTTCCGCACAAGACAACTACATAACAATAATATCTGTAATAGAAGGAACCCCTGCTTCCCGTTCTGGACTGATGGCAGGCGACCAAATAATAAAAGTTAATGAAGAATCTACAGAAGGATGGAGTTCAAGCAAAGCTGCCAAAAACTTGCGAGGTCCAAAAGGAACAACCGTAAATATAACTATTATCAGAGAAGGTGTTAAAGATGAAATGGAAATTGAAATTGAGAGGGATGTAGTAAAAATTGCAAGCATTCCTTATGTGTACAAAATCGTTGATAAAATAGGTTATATTAGAATTACAAATTTTAATGCTACAACAGGTAAAGACTTACATAATGCCTTGATTGAACTGGAAGAACAAGGTATGAAAGGATTGCTCCTTGACTTGCGTTCTAACCCGGGCGGACTTCTCAGTCAGGCAATTGAAACAGTTGATAACTTCTTACCTAAAAAGAAATTAGTAGTTTATACAAAAGGAAGAGTAAAAAAATTCGACAGAGAATTTTATACAAAAAGTAAATACAGTTTCAACTCAGCACCAATAATTGTCCTAATCAATCATGGTAGTGCGAGTGCATCTGAAATATTTGCTGGTTCTCTGCAAGACTGGGATAAGGCATTAATTGTTGGTGAGAATAGTTTCGGGAAGGGCTCAGTCCAACAATTATTTCCATTACCAATGAATAATGGGATTAAAATCACCACATCAAAGTATTATATAAAAAGTGGAAGATGTATCCATAAAGACCCTGATGAAGAATTAGATAAAGATAATGAGAGAGAAAAAGAGATTTTCTATACAGAGAGCGGAAGAATTGTTTATGGTGGTGGAGGTATCAAGCCTGATATAGTAATTGAACAAGATACTTTAAATCGGTTTGAAATAGCAGTTCGTCGTAAGAACTTGTTTTTCAACTTCGCGGTTGATTATATTGCCTCTCATGAAATTGATATGGATTTTACGGTAACTGATGGTATTTTTAATTCTTTTGTTAAATATATTAGTGAAAATGAAACTGAATATACTGAAAAAGAATTTGAAGAAGGGCAAGCTTGGTTAAGAAACTCCTTGGAGTCTCAAATTATCAGTAATAAATTCGGCTTAGAAAAAGGTAATAAAATCGCAATTAGACAGGACCCTCAACTACAAAAAGCTCTTGAATTGTTTGAAAAATTTGAAACTCTTAATGAAATGTTTGCAAGTGCTGCAGATACAACTGATGTAAAGAAATAAAATTTTATTTACTATGAAATCCCTATCTCCAGATTGGGTAACTTCCGATTCTGGAGAATCAGACTCTAAACACCTTTTGCTGGTTCAATTTTGTAAATTGAACCATAAAGCTAAAAAGACAGAAAGTGAATAAACTCATGGTTCAGGTAATATACCTGAACCAGCAGGGGAAATGTTTGCAAGTGCTGCAGATACAACTGATGTAAACGAATAAAATTTTATTCACTATGAAATCCCTATCTCCAGATTGGGTAACTTCCAATTCTGGAGAATCGGGCTCCAAACACTTTTGCTGGTTCAATTTTGTAAATTGAACCATAAAGTTAAAAAGACAGAAAGTGAATAAACTCATGGTTCAGGTAATATACCTGAACCAGCAGGGTAGGTACGCTGAGAAAAAATAAAGAAGCCATCTTGAATCTTGAGATGGCTTTTTTGATATATTAAATTTTACTTTATATTTATTTACAGTATCATCTTATTAATAGCAACTTCTTTGACTGATAAGACTCTTTATCAACCCTTAATTGATAAAAATAAATACCTGACTGGAGAATATTTCCTTCCTCATCTTTTCCATTCCAGATAAGATTCAATTCCTCGTCTTTATTAACAATGCCTATAAATAAATTTCTTACTAATTGTCCGCGTATATTATAAATTTTTACTTCAGCTAAAGCATTCTTATCAATTATAAAATTTATTTCTGTAGAAGAATTAGTTCTTCCAAAAGGATTTGGAGTATTTTGCAATAATCCACATTTTGGTTCCGATATATCAGCATTGCTTACCGGAAGGCTGGAATTATCAATATCAATCGCAATAACTGGTGAGTAAATTGTTGAGTTGTTTGAGTGATATTGTTGTCCCTCCATCAAATTTTGCTCAAAGCTAAGTCCTGCATTTTGTGATGGGTCATAAATTAGAATCTTAATATGAAGATATTGAATTGGTGATGTAGTTAAAGGATTTGCAAATAATGGGTTTGCTGGATAATTATAATCTGTTGTAATTGCTATTCTAAATGGGGTATTATCAACAGTATTAACAATGTTATAAAGAGGCAATCCTGGTGTCAATTCTCCCTGGATAAGAGCACCTTTAGTTAAAATAATATTATTATTTGTTGAAATGTAATCACCAAATCCATCTATGTTGTAATTGATATAAACCATCCCTGAACCAAAAAAAGTATCTGATTCATCTGCTTCAAGCATAACATCAAACTCATAATAGCTGCTATCACCTTGAGTTGTAACTTCTCCATTTGCAAAGGTAAAAGTAATTCCAACTTCTTCCTTTGGTTCAACTGCAAACAGTATTTGAGCAAATACAACAAAAATGAAAGCAAATGTAATTACATAATTTTTATAAATTATAATTCTCTTCATCTTTGAAAAACTTTAATCCTTCAATTTTTCCTCTAGCATCTTTCATAATCATTATTAAATAATTTAGCATTCTTTAATAATTTATCGTCCCTTTTTCTTAATCCAATAAACAAGAACTACAAGACCTTTAAAGTATTTTGCAAGTCTTACTTTATTAAAACAAAACCCGGATCCCGAATAATCGGGACCCGGGCATCTATAAGATTATCAGAATCTATTTACTGACCAAGTGGAAATTTATCTAATAACAATCAGCTTCTTCACAATATTATAATTGCTAGTTTTCAGTTGATAGAAGTAGATACCAGAACCAAGATCAGATACATCAAATTCTACTTTACCGATTCTACCTTCAACAGTCTTCACACACTTACCAAGAATGTTATACACTTTTATTGTCGCATTCTGCTCAAGCACACTTCCGCATAACTGATATTTAATTATCGTATAGTTATGAGCAGGATTTGGATAAGCTCCAATAAGTCTGGTTGCAGCATAGACATCAGTTGTATTGTCTCCTGTTATATCTCCAGGGGTATATACAATAGAACCGTGAAAGCTGGAAGTGCCACCATAATCTACTACTTCAAGCCAATAATAGTAAGGTGAATAAACATTCGCTACAATATCTTCATATGAATAATCGATTGGATTTGTAGTGGTTCCTGTCTCCGGTAGTGAAATCAGTGAGTAATTAATACGATTTCCTACTGTTTCTATATCATCACATTCAGAACGATAAATATTGAATCCCTGAACATCAGTTTCACTTGCAGTTGTCCACTTAAGTATAACATTTTCATGCTCAACATTATACAAAGCAGTGAATGCTGAAAGCTCAACAGGAAGCGTAGAGTCATCTGAACCTAACAAGCTGAGAGTTCCTTCTGCAACGTTGTAGTTATTACTGGATTCATTGATAATTGATGTATCACCTGTTCTCCAGCTTAGTTGAGCAGTAGCAGAGGGATCGGTAATATCGAAAGTAACGGTTAACAGTTTTGTCTCAGATGTTGGAACATTAGATCCACCATCAATCACTTCAATTGATAACACACCAGATGAAGGCGTGGTCACATTTGTACCTGTTGCAACAGGACTTAAACTACTGACAACTGGATTATTTAGTGCTGAGCCATTGTAGTTGAACACAAGGTCAGAATAGTAAGTCTCAGTTAAGAATGTAAGGTGTCCAAGTGCTGACCAGTTAGAAGTATTTCTTGTGATGTAAATATCAAAGCTATAAGAAACACCTGCTATTATTTGAACATTCTTAATTTCTAGGGTGCATTCAAGAACTTTTGTTCCTGTAGTAATAGGTACGTTGAAGCTAACATTTTGCCCATTATTTAGGTCATCCTTAAGATTTCCAGGTACAGATGTACCAACACCAAAGTTGCCAATAAGTTCATACGCATCATTGACATTTACATAACCGCTTAAGTTCAGGTCACTACCAAGATATCCAGCCATGCCAAAATGATCAATCAAATCATATGCATCATTAACATTTACTAGTTCTGATCCATTAGCATCACCATCATACATAGCATACACACCTGTATCAACCTCTTTAAAACCGTTAAGATAGGCAGCTCCAACAGTAGTCAGATCAATGGTTGTAGCCTGGCTTGCAAAGTCACCAAATTTATGAGTAGCAGCACTCATGATAGCTAGGTGATTTCTATGAAGAATGACAATGTAGTATTCAATACCAGTTGTGTAGTAGAATGGGAGACTCTTTTCACCGCTATCGTTAATGATAGAACCGTCGGTTGCTACATAAGCAATTGCTGATTTTACAGTAGTACCAGTAGTTGTAGATCTAAGTTCTACGGTAATTACATCAACGGCATTAGCAGGAGCACCAACAGGAAGAAGCCCAGCAGTGTAGAGGTCATTGGTCATTATGCCGCCAGTCTGATAGGGACCCTCAAAGAACACATTCATATTTGCGTATGCTGGAAGGTTATCCTTTGCTGGAGCGCTTCCTGCAAATACCCAAGCAGATTGTGAAGCATCCTTAGACAAAAGAATTGGTTCATATGAGATGTGGTTATCATCAAATATGATTTCCTCTTTTGATGGATTATGGACAGAACACATCTGATAATCATAAGCAACATCAGATGCAGGTGCATTAAGTAGTGCTCTTCTATCGTTTGTTCCACTACCATCATCATAACAACCTATTGTTGCGAAGTACTGCCAGTTTGTAGCAGCAGTTGTATCAGCATCTCTTTCTACTATATAGTAACTAACACCTGCGCAAGTAGTATCTTTACTTATGTAGAATGGATCATCTGTAGAGACTGTATAATCAAGATATATCCAACCACCATTATCATCCGGGACATCCAAGACTGATACAGCAGTAGGAGGAGCTGGTGCACATTGCGGTTGAATTACAATATCGGTTAATGAAGAATAGTAGATTGGTGGATTTGTGTTGTATTCCCAAGAATAGATTGTCAGATGATCAGTTGCAGCAAATGCTTCAGTAGAAATACATCCGTTTGTTACTTCTTTGAAGCCGTCAACAAGAAGCTGTTCTTCTGGCACAGTTAAAGCAGCATGACTGCTGCTGAAATCAGCTAAGTTTCCATAATCCTGGTTTCTTGTTCCAAATGTGTCAGCGGCTGCAATTCTGATATCAAAGTAATTATTTTGATAAGGAGATGTTGGATTTAATTCCATTACAAATTGAGTTACAGTCGGATAATATGAAGTTCCATACATGTCTGTATCGTACCAGGGTGTGTAATCAACATAAGTGGAGACTGTATCACCTAATCCCGAACCCAATCCGTAATCAAAGGAGAAGCTCGGACCGGTTGGGTCACCCCACCAGTTGTTTATAGCATCAAGAATAGCTTTTGCTCCTGTATCTGTATTTTGAATACCATATAAAGTATTATCAACAATAGCGTTGCCATTAATTGTAACTCCACTCGCAGATTTCACTAAAATACCATATTTGTTATAATTAAATGTATTTCCAAGAGCTAATCCTTTAGGTAATACTTCACCTACAAGCACATTTGTTAAGGTTTGACCATCCTTACCAATTCTCAAACCCTGGTTGAATCCTTTTGTAGCATCGATACCTTTGACTGTATTTCCAGTTACAGTAATATCTGTTTGAGGATCACCAGCGTAGTTATAAACATTAATTCCCTGCCATGAACCAGGAGCACTCCAATCATCTGGCAGAATTCCAAGATCAGTTATTATTGAATTCCCTGTTATTGTTGTATAAGAACGTTCAGTTGTGATTCCTCTAAATATATAACCACTTAATACATTATCAATTATTGTAACTGTTCCAGTGCCTGCATCTGAATTAATGTAAATCGCTTCATAACCATAGTCAGCTCCATTTTTATATACAGTATGAGTGAAAGTGTTACCGGAAATATTCAAACCGGAAACATCAATAGTTGCATATGTCTGAATTACTTGAGAAACATCATCCCATGAAGAAACAGAATTCATAATAAAGTCATTATCAGCTATAGTAACATTCTGTGCACCGATGACAACACTGCTTGAATAATATCCTTCAACATAATCAGGTGCTTCAATTGTGAAATTGTGAATTTCTGTATTAGCTCCCCAAATATCAATATTAGGATCTACATTCGGGAATTGAGCGGCTTCAAGGGTTGCTATACCTTTTATTGTAACATCGTCATAACCTTTGACAACTTCTCTTGGATTAATATCAAGACCTGTTACTGTATTAGGAACACTGAAATCTTCTGTGAATGTGCCAGCATAACAAATTATCTCATCATTATTAGAAGCGTCATCAATTCCAGCTTGTATGGAAGAATAATATCCAACAATTGCTTTATAGCCATCATCTCTAACAACAGGGGCAAATAGATTTCCATATGGTTCCCAACCTGGATCTCCTGGTGGACACATAGCATTTGTGCCATCGTCATACCATCTTACATAATCAACATTATCGCTGACTGTACATCTACCACCATTTTTAGGTGGAGGAGGAGTAGTATAGGTATTACCTGAATGAATAGGTCCAGATCTTGAACCCCACCAGTTATTTTCTGCATCAAGAACATATGTGGTTAAATTAGACAATATACTTACAGCTTCAAAGCCATAGTCCCCAGGAATACCATCAAAACTATTCTCATTGATACAACTATGGGAACCTAAGCTTTGATCAAAGTTTGAATCATCATATACATCAAACACATCAATCCCAACACCATAGGTATTTGTATAATCTACATCATTATTATTAAACCAGAAATCTGATAAAGCACCGGTTGGAGTTTCGCCATCATCCCAGATATAAATTACTCCATCTGTATTTCTGAAGGTATTATATCCAATCAACAAATAATTAATATCGGCATTATGCAAATTAATTGGAATTGATGCATAATTTACATAATTTCCATAGAAATATACAAATTCAACTGGACAGCTAACTGGAATTCCAAACCAACCGCCAATCCTGAATGGATTTGCACAACCTGCTGTTTTACTCGTCGGACCGTTGAATGTATTCTCATACATAAAAACATAAGATACTAAATATGGAGTATTTAAACCACCAACCTGGACACCTACTGCTCCATCATTAAGAGTAAATTCATTGTTAATAACATATACATCGGTAATTGGATAACCTGAAGAATTAATGTAAATAGCAACAGCATCATTTCCGGGTATAAAATTCAAATAACTAAATCCTACAAAATCAGTTAATACTTGATGTGAACCATAAATTTCAGGATAGCTGAACTGTTTTTCACTATCATCATATCCATATAACCAAATAAAGTTCTTATTATTGATAGTTAAATCCTCAGTATAAGGACTTCCACTTGTACCGATAATTATATCGCAGTAATCCACAGCAGCATCAATAGCATCCTGAATTATATCAGAAAATGCAAGAGGATAATTTAAATCTCCAACATCTACTTTTTCTCCACTTCTTTCTCTGGGTTTTTTGCTCCACTTATCAGATCCTCGTTTCTTAACATCCCAATCAACACCAACATATTGTGTGCTGGGTGTTGTGGTAATGGTTGCATACCAGGGGATGAAATCAACACCATCGTTTACAGTATCACCATCTCCATATACTTTGGGAATATTATGAGGATTGCTTGGATGAGTTGCACCTGTTGCATCACCCCACCAGTTCTTTTCTGCATTTAGAAATTCAACTTTATCATAAGTTGCATTTTCAACACCAAAGGTATCATTGCCAGATATGTTATTGTAATTAATTGTTACACCAGATAAAGAAGCACGAACTTTAACACCAACATCATTCTGGTTAATATCATTATCATGAATATAGATATTTGTTAATGTTTGTGGAGATGGGGTTGTTCTACCAATAAGAATACCATAAGCAAAGTTTGAAATGCTATTATCATAAACTTCTACATCATTTTGAGGACGTGCGTCCCAATCTTGTATTATCATTCCATAACCAGTTTTTTGTTTTATCGAATAACTTCTTGTAACTGTATTACCACTTATCACTGTATAATCACGCTCAGTTACAATACCCTGATGGACATATCCAGAGAAATCATTGTTCTGAATATAAATACGATAATCTATAGGTTTAGTGAAAGACTGGTGATTAATGAATATTGCAACATAATCACCTGCTGGTGTTCCGCTAAATGTATTATCATGGATATTCAAGCCAGTAATATTACTATAATAACCAAGTACATTATCACGATATGTTTGAATTGCAACACCACCTGGATCAACTGTACCTGAACCAATCATAACAAAATCATTATTATAGATTTCAACATTAGTTCCATCAATAACCATTCCACTGGAATAGTATCCATCAGCAACATCCGGGCTTTCTATAGTAAAGTGATGTATCTTTGTTCCGCTTGCAAGTATATTGATATTCGGATCTGCAAGTGGCCAGTTAGCCCAAGCTAAAGTATCAACTCCCTTAATAGTTACATCATCATATACCTTTGCTGTGCCATTAGGTCTAATTTCAAGACCTGTTGTTGTTAGTGGAATAGAAATATCTTCTGTAAATGTACCAGCATAACAAATAATCTCATCATTAGAACTTGCAGTATCAATTGCAGTCTGTATAGATGAGAAGTATTCAATACCATTTTTGATTGCACCTGGAAGTTTTTCAACTGGAGCAAAGGAAGTACATGTCATATCAGTATCCATCCAGGGCACATAATCCACATTATTTGAGACTATAACACCATGTGGTTCACCTGCAGGATTTATGAAGGTATTATCAACATGGTCAGGACCCGAACCGGAACCCCACCAGTTGTCTTCTGCAACAACTTGTGTTGTGTGTAAGTTTTCAATTCCTGTAGTACAACCGCTGAAATCATTATTAACAATTGTAAAATCTTCAGGTTTTAGCTGAATACCATCATAAATGTAAATTCCGTAAGTATTATCAGGAGAGAAAGTGTTTAGATTGATATCCAAGGTCGTAACATTTCCGACCCAAGATTCACCCCAGTCTCTTAT
Organism: Candidatus Cloacimonadota bacterium; assembly: GCA_023129415.1. GTDB lineage: Bacteria > Cloacimonadota > Cloacimonadia > JGIOTU-2 > JGIOTU-2 > JAGMCF01. The sequence goes on along the minus strand of JAGMCF010000192.1, from coordinate 44,820 downwards.
CCTGATAGCTCTATAACATTCTGTAAATGTGTTGTCAGTTATTGTTAAATCAGAGGTTCCACCGCCATCGCAACCACTACCAATATAAATTCCATTATAGTAACCTGTTATGCTATTTCCTGAAATTTGCGAGGTTGTAACTCCAGCAAACTGCATTGCATAACTACTATTAGATACAACACTGTTTGGCCCTGTGAATGGATTATATGAAATACTGGAATTAGTAATACTGTACAAATTAAGAGAACGATCTCCAGGTTGAGTACCTGCAACTTCATCCGCAATGAAGTTATTATATTCGATAATAAGGTTAATAAGAGGAGCGTCAGTCCAAGACTGAATACCATAAGCGGCATTTCCGGTAGTGTTAATAGTATTGTAGGAGATAGTTACATTGCTAAGTCCACATCCTGTACCAATTAAAGCCTGCTCAGAAAATGTACCGCCTAATAATGTGAATCCATGACCGCTACTACCACCGAAAGTAAATCCACCTGCACCCGATATCAAATTGATACCGTTTTCAGAATCTATAAGCTGAATAGTTGTATTACCAAGACCGTTTGCAGATTGCAGGGTTACATCCTGGTCAACTTCGAAATCTTCGGTGAATGTACCATCCTGGCAGGTAAGTGTAGCACCAGCAGCGGCAGCATCGATGGCAGTTTGGATAGAAGAGAAATAGGTTATAGCTTTTACTAAACCATCATCACTGTGAACAGGAGCAAAAGTAGTACCTGTCATACCTGTATCATACCAAGGCACATAATCTACATGGTCTGAAGAGGCATCACCTTGACCTAGAGCGATATTATAAGTATTATTTACATGAGTAGGTCCATTTGGAGAGCCCCACCAGTTGTGTTCTGCATCGAGTGTGCCGGTATCACAGAAAATACCATTAAGAGTGTTATTAACAATAGCGTTGCCTGTGATAGTAATGCCGGTAGCACTTTGTGAGTAGATACCGTTTTTGTTGTAATAGATCTCGTTAGAAGTTACACTCAGGTTTGTGAATGTGCTTCCGCCGGTCGAACCTAGACGGATACCTCTATTGAAACCAGCTCCACCAACATCACCCTGAACTGTATTTCCGGTTATAGTGATATTGGAAATATCAGTGTAAGCCCAGATTCCAACCCAGGCACCGGCTGTGACCCAATCATCAGAAACAGGATTTAAGTCAGTACTTATGTTATTAGCTTCAATGTTACAGTTGGATCGTTGAGCAGTAATTGCCCTGAACAGTTTTCCGCCAAGAGTATTATCTTCAATATTCACTAATCCTGTGCCACCGGGATTAATATAGATAGCTTCATATCCCCAGTCTGCAGTCCATTTATAAACTTTATGTGTAAATGTGTTCGTATAAATATTCAAACCGGAGACATCTACACCGTTATAGGTTTGGATTGATTGGCAGATATCATCTGTATTGCTTGCAGAAGTGGCATAAAATTCATTTAAATAAATAGAAACATTTGTAGCTCCAATTACAATACCACTTGAATAAAAACCGACAACATAGTCCGGGGCTTCGATTTTGAAGTTGTGAATTGAAACACCACTTGCAGTAATTTCTATATTTGGGTCTGCTAAAGGCCATAAAGCAGCTGCGACAGTTGCCTCACCTTTTATAGTAACATCATCATAAGCTTTTGCTGTTCCATAAGGTCGAACTTCAAGAGTTTTATTAATAGTGAGATCTTCTTTGTATGTTCCTGTTCCTGCAAGAACAATTACGGTTCCTGGATCTGCAACACCATTAATACCTTCTTGAATTTTTTCAAAGCAATCCCATAACCAATATTTACCTGCTGGTACATTTGCTTGGGCAGTATATGTTGGATCAACATAAACTTCTGTTGCAGGGTCCGTTTTGTAGGCAATCGTGCTTGTATCAGTTTTTGTATCTTCATTATAATTCAGATCTTCAATAGTGAAATCAGCTTTTATCAAACCAGAAACATTATCGTCTCCAGTCATTACTCTACTTGCACTCCAATGATATCTGTCGACACCCATAGTTGCATTAATTTCAGCGCCCTCGGGACCACCAACAGCATATATTTTTACAACTGGAAAATCAAGTAATTCCTCATTAGATTCGAAATCTACTGTAATTGTAGTTCCTTCTATAGCTAATGATGTGTTTTGATGATCTGATACAAAAGTTGTTGAAACCAAACTTGGAGCTGCACCATCTTCTACATTCATCCATGGAAAAGACCAAAGGTAACCACCAGGAGGTGGATCAGTGGTAACAATTTGATTGGTCCCATCATAAGTATATTCAATTAATAGATCTTCTGTACTTGTGGGTATAGTGTTTGGAACACCTGAATGAATATGAACACGAAAAACATTATCGTCTGGAAACGCTCCTGTATCAATACCATCAACTGTAACAGCGCTGGTATAACCACCCACCTGGAAATCATCAGTAAGATTAGCCCAATTAACTTGAACATCTAGTATATTAAAAGTGAGATACACATCGATAACATCAACAAAACCATCATTATTTGTGTCAAGAGTTATTGCAGTAAATGGTGTTGATTTATCAGCAAATGCATTAGTAGCTATTCCTACAATTGCTAATATAGTTATGATTATTATAAATTTCTTTTTCATAATTAATTTCTCCTTTTCCCGATGTTATCGGGATTTTTTTTGTAACTTTTCCTATTATTTTGACATTAATATAATTGTAATATAAATACATCCTAATAGTGACATTAACATCTATAATTTGCCTATTTAAGAAGTTTACAAATTATTAAATCGCTTTTTAATTTAGTGAATAATTGTATTCTGTTCTCCATAAACAAAAATCTCTCCTAAGTTAAATCAATACTTCCCAAAAAACAATAATAATTCTCTTGCTAAAATCTCCTTCATGCCTTAAATTTTTTGATTAATTGATGAAGTCATTTATAAATTTTAAAAATTTTACCTGTCAAGTTTTTCAACAACTTAATTAAATAGTTAAGTATTATTACTATAATAAAACATACTTACAAGAAAATTAATATTAAAAATAATATAAAATAACATTTACTTTTTCAATTATATCTTATTGAAAATTTGATTATTATGTTTGACTTTGCTTACTATTTATTATTTAATTATTTTCAAAAATATTAGAAATTCTTTCATTAATTTTTTTATTTTACATAATTCTTTTGTAACAAATAAATACTATTAATTGCACTTTTTTCTTTAATCTGTTTCCGCGTTCCTGAAAAATTAAATTTTTTAATAATAATATTATCTTCAATATTTACTCCAATAAAGACAAGTCCGACAGGTTTCTCAGGGGTTCCACCAGTTGGTCCAGCAATTCCAGAAACAGCAATTGCATAATTACTATTGAATTTTTCTCTTACACCTTGCAACATTTCTTTCACAGTTTGTTCACTCACAGCTCCGAATTTTTCAAGAGTCTCTTTCCTTACATTTAATAAATGCATCTTTGCCTCATTACTATAAGAAACTATTCCGCCCAAAAGATACTTCGAACTGCCAGAATTATTAGTAAACATATTCTGGATTAAACCACCTGTACAAGATTCTGCAACTGCTAATGTTTTGTTTTGGCTCAATAATTTCTTATGACAGAGCTCAACAATATTGTCTTCATTATACCCATATACAAACTCCCCGATTCTCTTTTCAATCATATTTATCATTTCATTAAATTCGTTAAGATCAGTTCCATATACTCTTATATCCACCATTCCAAGTTGAGGAAGGGAAGCCATATTTACATTCTGTGTCTCTTTAACATCTTTTAGTCTTCCACTTAATTCAGCTTCTAATAATCCAATTGTTCGTATTGTTTTTAAATAGAATGATTTGGTTTGGTAATTACTCTTCAAAAATGGTAAAAGATAACCTGTGACCATCTCTTTCATTTCTGAGGGCACACCCGGAAAGGCAAAAAAATTCTTTTTATTATTCTGAAAGTGCAGGCCAGGTGCAGTTCCATATTTATTCTCAATTGTATTGAATCCTTTGGGAACCTCTGCTTGTATTTTGACAATTTTAGGGATTCGTATGTTCTTTTGGTTGTATAGCTTTTCGATATTCATCCATATTTCTTCTTTGAATTCAAGGTCTTTATGAAAAAATTTTGCTATACTTCTCTTTGTAACATCATCTTTTGTTGGACCCAAACCACCTGTTGTAATTAATATATCACTTTTCCCCCAGAGCTCTTCTAATGCTCTAAGAATATCCTTACCGTTATCCTTTACTGTTACTGACTGATATAAAGGAAGTCCTATTTTAGCAAGTTCATTTCCAATAAATGCAAGATTTGTATTTATTGTTTTACCAAGCAATATTTCATTCCCAATTGTAATTAAGCTTATCTTTATCATGCCTTCTCCTGTTTAAAATTTTTTTCCGAAAAGAAAGTATTTACTAATAAGCACTGATCGTTTTACTCTTGCAAATATCTTGACACCAATTTTCATCGCCTTCATTTATTTCCTTTAAAATGAAAACAAGGGTGTCAAGTAAAATTTTAATATTTTTAGTAAAAAAAAATAAATAATTGGTGAGAGTTTATGTCGGTTTTACAAAAAATTAATGAGATCCGCAAAATGAAGTAAGATTTAAAAAAGATGAAATATTTTAGAAAAATTAACTTTAATAACTCATCCCCTCTGCCAGAGGCAGATCCGCCTTTGGCGGATAACCCTCCCGATGAAATCGGGAAGAAGGGGAATTTGAAGTCATCCCTCTCTTTGAAGAGAGGGACCGAGGGTGAGTTAGAATATACTATTTTGCATAACTCACTGCAAAAATAACACATAGGAGTTAAAATGACTGATAATAAAAATTCCAAAGCAATCTTATTCATCTTACCACTCTTTATTATATCATTAATTGCTGGCTCAATATTTGCTCAAGAACCAGACCCATTTGCAGTAGTTTTAAAAACAAAAGGAGAAGTTATCTTAAGTCATAATTACCAGCTACAACCTGCTGAGACGGGTACTTTAGTTTATAATGGTGATATGTTACTCACAAAAGAGTATTCCCTTGGAATTGTCAAATTCTCAGATAATGGTGCTATTTTAAAACTATTCTCCAACAGCACCCTGACAATAGGAATGGAAAAAGATATTGGACTTAATAAGAAACTTAATCTGGCTGTTGGTGACCTGTGGGCTGAAGTTACAACTGGTTTAGGTGATTTTACTGTTCAGACACCCACTTCTGTAGCAGCAGTAAAAGGTACAAAGTTCTTAACCTCTGTTGACCCACAAACCCTTTATACAACAGTCTCAGTATTTGAAGGAACTGTTGAATTCGGAAACGAGTTTGGTCTTATTAATGTTACTGTTGGAAATCAGGGATTCTCAAATGGTATTGACCCACCTGTAATGCAACCAATACAACTAAATCAGATTCCTGAGGAGATTCAACAAGAAATTGAAGCTGAGGTAGAAATAGAAAAAGAAGTTCCAGAGGTCGAAGAAGAAATTGAAATACCTGAAGCACCGCCAGAACAAGAGGAAGTAGAGAAAGTTGAAGAAACTGAAAAGGAAAAAGAACCAGCTAAACCATCCCCAATGTCCATTGGAATAGGTTCTGTAACTATAGATGGAAAGACCTATTCGCAAATAAGACTTATGCCAGAATTTCCAATCTGGAAGTTTAGAGTTGGACTCGATTTTGACTTGCTTATCGATAGTAATGGCAAGATTAGAAAAGAAGATTGGGATGACACAGAGGATTATATTAACAAATTCCTATTTGTCCAGTTTGCAAAAAAAACTGATCCTTTCTATTTTCGATTTGGTGGTTTCCCAAGGGTAAAATATGGTCAAGGTCTTATTATGAATGACTACACCAATATGCTAAACTATCCAGGTAAGAAGCAACTTGGCGCAGAAATAGCTGTAAATACAAATATTTCTGATTTAGGATTTGAAGTTTTTTGTCCAAATGTCTCTGAATCAGACATTTTTGCTACCAGGGTTAAAGGCAAGCCATTGAAAAATCTTGATATTCCTATTATCAAAAACATCCAATTCGGAGTTACAGCAGCTACAGATTTAGACCAATTAGGTGGACTAAAGGACGAAGATGGAGATGGTTGTCCTGACAAATTCGATGACTTCCCTGATGATGAAAACTGGTGGGCAGATACTGATGGAGATGGCTGGCCAGATCCTCAAGATACTACGCAAATTGGATCACCTGAAGTTGATATTGATGCTAATAATGATAATATTCTTGATGAAAACCAGAATTTGGATTCACTTTTCCAAAGTCTAAAAAGGGTTTTTAAATTAGGAAAAGAAGAAAAAGTTACAATTCTCGGTTTTGATTATATACTACCACTATTCAAAAGCAAACCATTAAAATTATATCATTATGGAGAATTTGCTCAGATATTAGATTATGGAAATGGCTTTATTTTCCCGGGTTTTGGTGCACGCTTCTTTATATTCGATCTTAATCTTGAATATAGAATATTCGGAAAGGAATTTGAACCTAACTACTTCAACTATTTGTATGATAATGAAAGAGCAATCATTATGGGTGATTCTGTTGTTACTAAAGAAAGCCGATTAGATAGCATTAAAAGTGCTCAAGGGTGGCGGGGAGAATTAATCACACATATATTTAATGTCATTGATTTCTCTGTTGCTTATGAAGACATTCATGGAGACGATTATGAGATGGGAAAAACTATTCTGGGACAGATTAATCTTAAAAGAAGCTTAATCCCCAGATTATCTTATGCTTATGCTCGCTATTCTCAATCAAAAGTTAAAGACATTACTACATGGAAAAGCCCAAATGCTATTATAGAAGCACAATTTGGATATGAATTATCTCCTAATACAATACTTATAGCAGATTATAAAGAGTATTACGAAGATCTTAATGGTGATGGTAAGATTAAAGGAGATGATGAAACTATCACATCTTTCACTTTGGGTGTGAAGCTAAAATTCTAATCGGTTGAACTGGTTAACTGGTTGAACTGGTTGTACTGATTCAACAAATTCAACTGATTCAACAAATTCAACTGATTCAACAAATTCAACTGATTCAACTAATTTAACTGATAATAATGAAAGTATTAGTAATAGGAAGTGGGGCGCGAGAGCACACATTGGTTTGGAAATTTGCTCAGAGCCCCAAAGTTAATCAAATTTTTGCTGCTCCAGGCAATTGCGGTATGGAAAATCTTGCTCAATTAATTCAACTGGATACCAACAAAGACATTCTAAGATTTGCTGTATCAGAAGGTATTGATATTACATTTGTTGGACCCGAACAACCTCTGGCTGATGGTATCGTTGATGAATTTAATAAAGCTGGAAAGAATATAATTGGTCCTTCAAAATTGGCCGCTGAGATTGAGAGTAGTAAAATCTTTGCTAAAAATTTCATGAAAAAATATAATATTCCAACTACAAAATATCAGACATTTGATGATATTGTCCCGGCATTGGATTATATCCTTCATCATCCGCCAGCTGGCGGACCATTGGTCATAAAAGCAGATGGGCTTGCTGGTGGAAAAGGTGTATTTATTTGTGATAATTATACTGATACGGAAATTATATTGAATCACCTGATGCATTATGATATGCTTGGAAAAGGGGGACATAAAGTTATTGTTGAAGACTTCCTAGAAGGTGAGGAAGCTTCACTTTTTGCATTCTGTGATGGAAATCATTTTGTATCAACAATCCTCTCTCAAGACCATAAACAATTAAAAGATGGAGATAAAGGATCAAATACCGGTGGAATGGGTGCATATGCTCCAGCTATCTTTCAAGAAAATCTAAAAAAAGAAATAGATGATAAAATTATCGCTCCTACGCTAAATGGTATGCTTAAAGAAGATCGTCCTTTTATTGGAATTTTATATGCTGGCTTGATGATTACAAAAGATGAACCAAAAGTATTGGAATTCAATTGCCGTCTTGGTGACCCAGAAGCTCAGGTAATACTTCCATTATTAGAAAATGATTTAGTTGATATTTGCCAAGCAATAACTGAAAAGAAAATAAATACAATCGAACTTAAATGGAAAAATAAAAGTGCTGTCGCTGTAGTATTGGCTTCCCAAGGCTATCCGGGAAAATATGAAAAGGGTAAAAAAATATCAGGGATTGAAAATATCGATGATAAAGATGTATTACTTTTTTTCTCTGGAGTTAAATGTGAAAATGGACAATACCAAACCAATGGTGGAAGAGTTGTCTCTGTAACAGCTGTTGCAGATAATTTAATAAGTGCAAAAGAAAAAGCATATACAAACTTAAAAAATATCTCTTTTGAAGGTATGTATTTCAGAACTGATATTGCACAAAAAGGGATTCAAAAAATCTCGTCTAACAAGTAAATTATGCGAAAAATACTTTTTGTAAGCATCCTATTTCTTTTAATTTTCAATTATTTATGGTCTGAAAATAGTTTCACGATTACAAAAATGACTGAAAACAACATTCAGCTTAAACTTCATATAGATGAATACTCTTTCTCTGATATTAATATTGAAGGTCAACTATATCAAAATATTGCCCTTCCAAAAATTGACTTTCTTATAATTAGTGAAGAAAGTGCACCACAACTTCCATTTCTTTCTAAAGTAATTGGCCTACCCCCTGATGGAAATATTAAAGCTAAAATATTATATGAAAATCACAAGTTAATTGAAAATAAAAATATAGCTTTTAACCCCACATATATTGAGAAAAACGACAAATTAATAACAAACTTTAAAATTCCAGCGAGTTACCGGTCACACTCATATTTTCCGGGGAAGATAACTGAATCTGAAATCATTGGATATGTGGGAGATAGAAATTTGGGTGTAATCCGAATTTTCCCAATCCAGTTTAATCCCGTAGAGAATAAAGTAAAAATTTATAATGATTTAACAATTAATATTGAGATAATTGGAAGTAAGAAAAGAAATAATTTCACAGGATTAAATTATATCGATAATATCGCTGATGACTTTATTATTAACAATAAATTCTCAAAAAATTGGAGAAAAGAAAGGGAAACTTCTTACTCTCCAAAATATAGACAGGATGAGCCTATTATAAATAAATTCCAATTTATTATTGACCAAAAAGGTATTTACAAAATAACATACTCTTATCTAAAGGATACAATTGCATTCTGGCAAGATTCCTTGCGATTTGATTATCAGTTCGATTTTGACATTGATAAGATAAATCCTCACTATCTTGAATTATACAATAAAGGAAATCCTGTGCCAATCTATTTTTACGGTGAATATGATGGTTCTTTTGATGAGGAAGATTATTTTGAATTTTATGCTGATATTAATCACGGTAAAGATTGTTTTTATGATAATTACTCATGGGAAAATTGCTTTATTCTTGAATACAATGAGGAACATTTAGGAGCACGACTTGCTGTTGAAGACTGTGGATTATACGAAACTGATCCGAGAAAATATAAAAGACCATATTATTTTGATACAAATATTCACTTAGAGCGTCAAAGTATTTATAATAAACTCAGTCGGGTTTACGATAGAGAGGATTATTGGTTCTGGACTCAAATCAGTGCTCCTAATATGAAAAGTTTTTCATTTACATTACACAATCCAGCACAAATTAATATACAAGATGCTCGGGCTACAATTCAAGTTGAACTATTTGGCAATACATATTTCAAAACTGACCCAGAGACGGGCGAGGTAACAAATACAGGAAGGCATCATGCATTAGCTTATATAAACTCTTCTCAAGTGGGATCTGAATATTGGCAGAATCAAACAGAACAAATCATTACTGGCACAATGTCCAATGACAACTTGAATAATGGGACTAATATGATTTATATTTCTATGCCCGGTGATACTGATGCAAGTTATGATATGGTTATATTGGACTATATTGATATCACTTATTGGCGGGAATTTATTCCTTATGATGAAATCCTTGAATTTAATAAACCTTCCTTTTATGAATCCGGATTATTCCAATTTGAGATTAATGGCTTCCTATCTTCTGATATAGATGTTTATAAAATTGGAGTAAGCAAGCTTGAAAATGTTAGCATAGAATCAACAATGCCTGCTGGAGGACCACCTTTTATAGTCATATTTCAAGATGAAGTAATTGATGATTCGACACAATATATTGCAGCAAATTCCCAACAAAAATTAGTTCCCAAACTTGTTAAACCTGATATGCCCAGCAATCTACACGATACAAATAATCAGGCAGATTATATCTTAATTTCTATTAGAGATTTTATTAATGATGAAGCAATACTTGAATTCGTTGCTCATTGGCAGGAATATGGAAATCTCACTGTAATGCCAGTCGCTCTTGAAGATATCTTTGGCGAATTTAGTTACGGAATCCGATCCATTCAGGCGATCCAGGATTTCCTGAAATATGCATATAATAATTGGCAAGAACCAGCAGTTCAATATGTTCTCCTTTTAGGTGATGCCTGCTATGATGAGCGAGATTCTTCTCCAGATAAGAAGTACAGTATAGTCCCAACAAAGATGAGCTGGTCATATCATTTTGGAGCAACTGTTAATGATAATTGGTTTGCTTGTATAGTTGGAGATGATGAATTGCCGGATCTTGCAATTGGTAGAATTCCAATCTGTGAAAAGGAACAAATTGCTCCAGTTTTAGAAAAGACAATTCATTATAATACTGAACCAAATTTCAATGATGTTTGGCGTAATCATTGTATGCTAATTGCAGGTGGTGAAGGCACATTTGAAGAGCAAAATGAAAGCCTGAAAAAGGAATACATCCCTGATGAATTTCGAGTTTCCAGAATTTATGCTCAACAATCCCATGATCATCCATACTGGGGAGGCACAACTGATTTAAAGGACTATATCGATGATGGAACAGCATTTATACAATTTATGGGACATGGTGGTGGGCAGATATGGTCTGACCTTAACTTGTTGAATCTTGCTGATATTTTTACTCTTTTTAATGACAATTATCCAATAATTAGCAGTTTGACCTGTTATACTTCAAACTTTGAATATCCTGGCTGTAGCTGTCTCGGAGAAGCATTTATTATTGAACCGGAAAAAGGAGCTATTGGATTCTTTGGTGGTGCAGCTAAAGGATTTCTAACCCAAGATAAAGTATTAGCTGAATTAATGTTCAACAACATATTTAATAGAGATATGCGTAACTTTGCTGAACTTTCCAACCTTTCAAAAATTGAGTATTGTATCTATAATGGTTTTGACGATATAGGTCTAACTTTCTTAAGAACTTTCAATTATATGGGTGACCCAGCAATAAATATTGTGCTTCCCAAAAAGAATAAGAAACTTGATGTTGATCTTAATAGTTATGAATTTGTGTTGGGAGATACTGTTCAAATATTCATAAATAATATAGACTCAACATTAAATAGAGTTGCATATTATATTACTGATGAGCAGGACTTAATACCCGACCCATATCACGAGGATGAAAAAAAACAGGTTGAGCTTTATGATATTAATAGAAAATTCTATAATGATTCTGGATATGAATACATAATTGATACAACACATACAGAACCAGAATTTACTCAAATAGTTAGAAGCTATGCTTATGATGATACAAGTGATTATATTGGTTATACAATTTTTACTGTTGGCAAATCTGCAATTTTTAATATTACAGCTATGCCTGAGATACCTTGTCTTGGAGATTCTATTACAATTTCTGCAAAAATCTATGATAAAGATGGTATTGATACTGTAAGATGTATTTGGTGGACAAATCCCGGTAAAAGAGATACTATTCCAATGCAGATGCAGCAATGTGATACTTTAACCTATGCCACTGAGTCACCAATAAGTGCTTTTCTCAATGAAACAATTGTATCTTACTTGATTGAAGTAAAAGACGACTCGTTAAATCAATTTAGTTCTGAAGATATACAATATACAGTAACAGGACCTGATATTGCTATCGAAAGTTTTGAAAATATAATTTCAAATAACTCAATCTACTTTGAAGTTAAGTTACTCAACAAAGGAAATCTTACCTCCCCACCTGCAAAACTTGTTATTAAAAATGGTGAAACAAAGATTGATTCAACAATAGTTGATAGTTTGTTTCCAATGGAAAGTGAAAAGATTTTATTTCCATGTAATCTAACTACTGGAATTTATAATTTAAATGCTTGGGTTAATCCTGGGATTATTATTAATTATTGTGGTGACCCATCTTTTGTTTTTGATGTGTTTCATGAACACACTCTGGAAATAGCTTCTCGTTTTACACCTGATGAACTTGAGGACAATGTAGGAGATGTCATTGGTAAAGTTTCATTTTATTCACCAACAGCTTCTTATAACTGTGAAATTACTATAAAGATTTATGAAGGCGGTTCTCCAGAAAATCCACCCGGAGAGTTAGTGTATGAAGCCCTATTAGGATACTCCCACGCTAATGAATGGGTAGATCATATTCCTACTTTTCCTATAAAAATTAAACCACTAACTGAATATTGGATTGGATATGAGATTCATACCCTTGATGGAAAAGTTGGATGGATGGATGGTGGTCCCAGCACACCAGACAAAGGAGGCTGGTGGAAAACCCCATCAGGATGGGCTCTTATATCTCAATATCCATATTATAATAGAAATTGGTTAATTAAGATGAATTTGTGTTCAACATTCTTTGAATTAGATTATTCAAATAACGAACTCACTAAAGAATTTCAAATAAACAATTTTATTGTTTCCTCTGATTTTCCGAGTATGCATAGTAGTCTTGATTCTAATCTCGTTGTTACATTTCCGGAAGGATTGGTAGATAACGAATGCTACTTCTACATCCATAAATATCAAGATAACAATCAGCCAATAGGTGGACAACCTGATATTTCTCAAATCCTGCTACGGAATGACAAAAAAGCCAGTTATGAAATCGGTATCTTTGATTCCACAAAATTAACCACTTCAGGTATTTTCAAAAATGGAAAAAATATTGAACTCAGATTTAATTATTCACAAACTGACAGTTCAACACAATCTTCAGAAGACAAAAGAAATTTCAAAATATATCGTTATAAACCCGAACTTATGCATTGGTTTTTAGTCGGAGGAGATACATATCCAGAAGGTGACTCTGTCAAATATGCTTTTATAGAAAGACCTGGAATTTATTCTCTCTTCCAGAACAATGACTTTACTCCCCCGAAAATCGATGTGAATGTCCAAGGTCAAGAGTTTACCAACGGTGAATATGTTGACGATAATGCTACTTTTTCTTTCCTTCTTCAGGATGATAACGGGATTGATGTAGAGAAGATTAAACTCTTCCTAAATGGTGAGACGGTCACAAATTATCATATCTCCAAACAAAATCTTAATTTAGTTCCTGTTAAATACCAAATAGATGTGGATGAAGGAAGTTATACAATTATTATTTCTGTAAATGATGCTAATGGAAACTATCAAGAACAAATTGTTAATTTCTCCGTTCAAAAAGAGTTTAATATAATTCATATTGGGAACTATCCTAATCCTGTGTATTCATTAACAAGTGATCCAAATAATGAAGGAAGAACAAGATTTACATATACTTTAACTGACGACGCAGATGATATCACAATAAAAATTTTCACAGTATCTGGGAGATTGGTCAATACATTATCAGACCTGGCAACCACAGTGGGATACCATGAATATCCTCGAAAAGAAAGGGGATGGGATTGCACGGATTTTGATGGAAGAAAACTGGCAAATGGTGTTTATTTCTATAAAATCATTGCAAAAAAAGGTAAGAAAGTGATTGAAAAAATAGAGAAGCTGGCTATCCTAAGATGAAGATATAATCTTTGCGAAAGTTCGTCCCGGTATCGGGACGCAAAGTTGACAGATTAAATATGAAACATACATCCCCGTGTATACGGGGACAGCAAACCAGCACCCCAGTTAAATATAAAAAGAATATTTAAGGGGGCAAGCAAAGGAGCATGAAAATTATATGCAGAATTTGAAGATAATCAAAAAAGAAATAGAAATTATCTCTGTGTTCTCTGTGTCTCTGTGGCAAGGGATTTTCAGATGAAACATACATGTCCCGAAAACAAATCGGGACACAAAGGAGTATGAAAATTACATTAGAGTTGTTGAATTTATTATGTTTCTAATTTTTTTCTTTGTGTCTTTGTGTCCATTCTCCGTAGTCCCGATTTAATCGGGACGATGGATGAACCTTTGTGGCGAAAGGATTTTCATATGAAAAAAATTTTTATAATCATCATTATTTTATTACTCCCACAGATCTTATTTGCTGGACGATATGCTAGCGATTTTATAATAATTGGAAGCGGCGTTCGACCACTTGGAATGGGTGGAGCCTTTGCTGCTGTGGCTGATAATGGAAGTGCTATTTATTGGAATGCTTCTGGTTTGGCTCAGATAAAGGAGATTGAAGCAGAAGTTATGCGAGCATTTCTATATGGTAATTTAGCTGCTTATGACTTCTTCTCTTTTTGTATTCCCTTACCAGCAAATACTACAATTGGCATTAGTTTCACACAACTTTCTATTGATGATATAGATCTTCATGAGGAAAAATGGCTTATTGGAACAAATGTTGATATAAGATCATCAGATGTTGAACAACAACTTACAGGTATTCCTGATGGAACATTCAGTAGTACAGACCAGCTTTTTGAATTTGCTTTTGCGAAAAAAGTATCACAGATCTTAAATTTGGGCTGGTCACTTTTTGATCTTCCTGTAGACTACTATATTGGTGGTACATTCAAATATATCAAGAGAAATCTTTACAAAAATATGGGTACAGGTATGGGATTTGACCTCTCATTTATGATAAAAACAGATTTTGCATTACTTACAGATGTTGATTGGCTTGGTGCAATCAAGTTTGCTATCAACCTTCAAGATGTTGCTGGTACTGAAATTACCTGGGATACAAAATCTAAGCATAGTGATGAAATTATTACTAATCCAAAATTGGGATTAGCTATAGTCCAACCCCTTGAATTTATCAAATCAGAAATCATATTAGCTTATGATTGGGACAATATGTATGAATTAACCCGTAATGTTGGATTAGAATTTACATACAATAACCAGCTTTCATTCCGTTCCGGGCTTTATGATAAACACTTTTCTGCAGGAATGGGAATTAGATATAAACGATATAACATTAACTACGCATTTATTACAAACG
Source organism: Candidatus Cloacimonadota bacterium (assembly GCA_023129415.1). GTDB lineage: Bacteria > Cloacimonadota > Cloacimonadia > JGIOTU-2 > JGIOTU-2 > JAGMCF01. The sequence goes on along the minus strand of JAGMCF010000192.1, from coordinate 29,605 downwards.
TTGATTTGGGAAATTCTCACAGAGTAGGGCTGACTGTAAATTTCTAATAAATTTCATTCTAAATATACTTCAAAATACAAATCCGAATATAAATCTATTTTTACCTTCTACAATTATAAGTTTAACCAAAAAGTAAAACTTGACTTTAATGTATGATAATTAAGAAAATTCCTTAAAAAACTATGAATAACAAAACATACACGGTTAGAGATTTACCAGTAGAAGAGCGACCAAGAGAAAGGTTGCAAAAAGTTGGTGCAGATAATCTTTCCACCCAGGAATTACTTGCGTTAATAATTGAAAAAGGAGGGAGAGGACAAACTGTTTTAACTGTTGCCCAGAACCTGCTTGCACACTTTGGAAATCTTAATAATATGAAAAATGCCAGTATTGAGGAATTAAAACAAGTAAAAGGTATCGGTTTTGCTACTGCATGCAAACTTCAAGCTGCTTTCAAATTAGGTGAAAAAGCAGAAATCCAAATTACAAAGTATGGAGAAAAAATTGAAGGACCTGAAAGTGTATTCAAACTTTTGCAAAATGAAATCGGCAATAAAAAGAAAGAGAGTTTTTATATCCTTTCATTAACTACGCGAAATAATTTAATAGGTGTAGATAAAGTTTCAACAGGCACATTAAGTGCAAGTTTAGCACACCCAAGAGAAGTTTTTCTACCTGCTATAAAAAACTCCGCATCAACTGTAATCATTGTTCACAACCATCCTTCAGGTGATACACAACCTTCAGAAGATGATTTGGATATTACAAAAAGATTGATAGAAGCCGGTAAGATTCTGGGGATCGATGTGGTTGATCATATTATTATATCAAAAGATTCATTCTGTAGTTTTAAAGAGAAAAATCTATTATAAAATATTATGTCAATAAACAATAATCTCATTAAACAACCTGTAATTGAAACAGCATATCAAAACATAAGAGAAGTTCTTGAAGAAGCAAGAAGCACAGCATGTCGTTCTATTAATTTTGCTATGGTTCAGGCTTATTGGCAGATTGGTAGAATTATTATTGAACAGGAACAAAAGGGCAAAGACCGAGCAGAATATGGGAAATCCCTGATTAAAGGACTTTCAAGAAAACTTACTTATGATTATGAAAAAGGGTTTAATGAAAGAAACTTGTGGTATATGAGAACTTTTTATTCGATCTTCCCAAAAGTGAACGCACTGCGTTCAGAATTGAGCTGGACACATTACCGTTTGCTTCTCCGGGTTGAAAAAGAAAAAGCAAGAGATTTCTATTTGATAGAAACAATCAATAATAAATGGAGCACAAGAGAATTAGAACGGCAAATAAATTCACTTCTCTACGAAAGGATAACATTAAGTAAGGATAAAGCAGAAGTTCTGGAATTATCCGTAAAAGGTTAAACCCTTAACCAACCAAAAGATGTCATTAAAGATCCTTATGTTCTGGAATTTTTAGATTTAAAAGAAAATAAAAAGTACCTGGAAAAAAATATTGAAAAAGCATTAATTGACAAATTACAGCAATTTTTGTTAGAATTAGGAAAAGGTTTTTCTTTTGTAGCAAGGCAAAAAAGAATTACTGTAGATGGTGACCACTTTTATATTGACCTTGTTTTTTATAATTTCATTTTAAAATGTTTTGTTCTAATCGATTTGAAAATCGGCAAACTTACACATAAAGATATTGGACAAATGGACTTCTATGTTCGTTATTTTGAAAAGGAAGAAAAACAAAAAAATGATAATCCTACAATTGGCTTGATTTTATGTTCCGATAAAAACGAAACAATGGTTAAATATATTTTAATTAAGGATAAAAAACAGATATTTGCTTCAAAATATAAACCGTATTTACCAACAGAAAAAGAATTAGAAAGAGAATTAACCAGAGAAAGAGAATTTATAGAAATGGAAAAAAGGTTATTGGAGAAAAATGAATAAAAAAAGAAAATTCTCCCTATCCTGAAATAGAATATACCGACACGCATTTTTATATCGTTTTTAAGCAGAGTAATGAATATGTTGAATTAGAGAGTACTACCCCAAAAGCTAGGGTGAAAATTAGGGTGAAAACCGGGGTGAATATAATTGCTCTTATTAAAGAGAACCCTTTAATAACCATACCAGAACTTGCTGCAAAGATAGGTTTAACAGTTAAGGGAGTTGAATGGAATATTAAAAAACTTAAGGAAGATGGAAAATTAAAAAGAATCGGACCAGCTAAAGGTGGTTATTGGGAAATTGTAGAGTAACTAATATAATTAGGTAAAATAAATTTAGTTGTAAAAAATAATACAACTTATAAACATATAAATGTAATAAAATCTTACAATAACTTGACAGAAAATCCTACAAACAATTGATTGGTTATTTGAAAGGAAAAAAATGAAAAATTTTTACAAAAGCTTAGGAAAAAGGATAAAAAAATTAAGAGATGAAGCAGGTCTTTCCCAAGAAAAGTTTTCACAAATGCTAAAAATGAAAAGAGTTTCAATTTCTCAAATAGAAAATGGTGTAAGAAAGTTAACTGCTGAAGAAATTGCAAAAATTGCTACGCTATTTAATATTTCAACCGATGCACTTCTTAACTTAGAAGAAGATATAAAAGTCGTTCTGGAAGAAGGGAAGAAAATCACTCCAAAGAAAAAAAGAGAAATACGAATAAGTGTCCCACAAAAAAATGTAGAAAAATTTAAGGAAGTCTTACTTTACATCTTAAACAAAGTTGGCTCAAAACCAAACATTGGCGAAACCGTTATCTACAAAATACTCTATTTCATCGATTTTGATTATTATGAAAAATATGAAGAACAATTGATTGGAGCAACTTATCAAAAAAATCCTTATGGACCCACTCCCAAAGAATTCATCAAGATTGTCTCTCTGATGGAAGGCAAAGACCTGCGAAAAATTAAGGATGAATATTTCAAGTATCCTCAAACAAAATACCTTCCTTTAAGAGAACCCGATCTGTCTATTCTATCAGCTCGGGAAATCACTCTTATCGATCAGGTAATCAATAGATTTGCTGATATGAATGCTACACAGATAAGTGAATACTCTCACAATGATGTTCCCTGGTTGACCACAGATGAAGGTAAAATAATTGAATATGAAACCGTCTTCTACCGTACCACTCCCTATTCTGTTCGAGATTAATTTATGAAGCTCTTTAACAAGATCACACAGCTCAGTGAATTCGAAAAGGAGTTCAAAAAGTTGAAGAAGAGATTTAGGACTCTGGATTCCGATCTGAAAAATTTCATTAAAGTGCAATTAAAAATGTTCCATAAATTAGATATAGATAATAAAGGAATTTTTGAAATTTCCGGATTGGGTATTAAATATCCCCAAATTTATAAAGTTACAAAATTTGCCTGTAAATCATTAAAAGGCACCGGCTCAAGAAGTGGCATAAGAATAATTTATGCTTATTATGAGAAGGAGGATATCATAGAATTTATTGAAATTTATTATAAAGGTGATAAAGAGAATGAAGATAGGGAGAGAATAAATAAATATTATGGAAAAAGTTGACACTTCCAATGAGTTTAGTTAATAATTTTAAAAACAACAAAGATTCTTTTATATAAATATTTAAGTATATCTAAATAGTGAATAAAAAACAAATAACAAATGGAGGTAAAATATGAGTTTAGTAATAACAACCTTTGTGCCAGAAGGCATTGTTATGGCTTCTGATAGCCGTCAAATAATAACTATTGAAACCAAATCACCTGATGGAAAATCTTTAAAAAAAATCGAGACAATTAATTCAGATAATGTTTACAAAACCTTTCTTTTATCAAGATTTAGTAAATCAAACGATCCAATTTTTCAAGTAGGAGTTAACTCTTTTGGTCAAGATCTTTTAGGAGGAATCTCAACCTCAAGTCACATTAAAAGATTTGTTGAAGAAAAGTTAATTAATGAAGATAATGTTACCACAATCCCTAAAAAATTGTTGGATTTTTTTAAATCAGATTTTCCGAAAGCTGATACAGGATTCCATGTGGTTGGATACAAAAAAGAGGATAAAAAGAGCATTCCATATGTTTATTATTGTCATGTGGGTAAAAATATCTTTAATCAAAGGAAAAATGTTAAACCAGATGGTAGTCTAGATTATGGTTCAACTTGGTCAGGACAAATCGATGTTCTTGCTGGAATTCTACAACCATCCTCACTTCCAGGACCCAAAGGTAAAGCCCTTACAATGAAAAAACATCCAATTATATGGGGTGCAATGTCCCTTCAAGATGCAGTTGATTTTTCAATTTATGCAATACGTACTACAATTGACACTATACGTTTTCAAGCTCGTTCCAAAAATGTAGGTGGTCATATTGATGTATTAGTAATTACTCCGGAAGGTGCAAAGTGGATACAAAGAAAAGAATTAAAAGGAGAATATTAATTTATTATGGCTATAAGAAAGTCTATAAGTAAAAAATTTAAAGAAAAGATTGAATATTATTATAATAAAAATAAACAATCTATTATAAAGAGCGATTTTGATATTTTCCATTTTTCAGTTCAGCAAAAGTTATGGGAATCAAATTATTATATTAACGAAATTAAAAATTTCAGTGGAGATAATTTTGCCTACTCTGAAACACTGGGGGAAAAAACACAAACTGTCACTGTCATCATGTCCTTAGATAAAGTAGAAATAGCAAGATATTGTAACCTTTATATTGATGGTTATTTTATGAGCGTTATGAGTATTTTTGATTCGCTTGCTCATGAGGTTAATAGTCTATTTAAATTCTTAAGTTCTGATCCTAATACAAAAATTTATTTCTATACAATTTTTAAGGAATTTGAACAGAAAATGCCTAATTCTGAATTTTATAAATATACTTCTGAAATTTTAATAAAAAAAAGATGGTGGAAAACTTTAGAAAAGTTTAGGAATGCAATTACACATGAAGCAATAATAGCAAAGAATATAGATACTACTTTTGATGCAACAGTGGAAAAAGAAACCTTAAAAATTCCCATACCAGATAATCCTAAAAAGAGACCATTTACATATAAAAAAGACTATGAACTAAAAAGTTTTATTGAAAATTTTCATAAAAATATTCCATTTACAATAGATAGGTGTTATAAAAAACTTACCAAAGATTTAGAAAATTCTAAAAAATTACCAATAAAAGTATAACTTGATCAAAAACAGATTTATAAAAAGTTGGACCTGCTAAAGGCGGCTATTGGGAAATTGTAGAATGAATATTAATGTTTGAAAATAAAGAGGAATGATGAGCAAAATATTATACGAAGAAAAAAAAGAAGAAATTAAAGTAGAACCGGAGGATAAGAGTGGTTTTGTAATAGATTATATCTCTGGAAGATATATTAAAAAAAAACCTGAAGAAATTGAAGCAGTTCAAGTATTCTCTAAGCAACTTGTTGAAGATTATGAATATCCAAAAGACCATATCCAAACAAGACCTCAATGGAGAGTTAAGATAAGACCTTCAGATACAAGAAAAGAATATCCTGTTGATATTGCTGTCTTTAATTCAGAAAATCATACAGAAGACAATATTTTAATTGTTGTTGAATGTAAAAAGAAAACAAGGAAAGACGGAAAAACACAGTTAAAGGATTATTTAAGATTTTCAAGGGCATTTCTAGGTGTATGGTTTAATGGTGAAGAAAGACTTTTTCTAAGAAAAGTTGAAAAATCAGGCAGAATAGAATTTGAAGAAATTCCAAACATTCCACAATTTGGACAAAGAGTTGAAGATGTTGGTAAGTTTAAAAGAAAAGACCTAAAACCTACACACAATCTTAAAGCAACTTTCAAAGCGATTAGAAATCATTTAGCTGCGAATACTATTGGGGCTACAAGAGATGAAGTTTTGGCACAGCAACTTATTAATATTATTTTCTGTAAAATTTACGATGAAAGATTCACAGAGCCAGACGACATAGTTACTTTTAGAGCTGGCGTTAATGAAAAAGCAGAAGATATAAAGAAAAGAATTTTAGATTTGTTTGAATTAGTAAAAAGAAAATATAAAGAAGTTTTAGATAAAATTGATGTAATAAATTTAGATGCTAAATCTATTGCTTATGTAGTTGGTGAATTACAGAATTATTGTTTAATCGAGGCAGAAAGAGATGTTATTGCTGATGCTTTTGAGACATTTATAGGGCATGCATTAAAAGGCGGACAAGGGCAATTTTTTACCCCAAGAAATGTTATTAAAATGATGGTTAATGTTTTAGACCCTGATGATGAGGATTTAATAATTGATCCTGCTTGTGGTAGTGGCGGGTTTTTAATTGAAGCATTAAGACATGTTTGGAAAAAACTTGATACAGAGGGCGAAAAATATAATTGGAATAAGAGTAATCTTCAAGAAGAAAAAATGGAAGTTGCTTTAAACAAAATTAGAGGGATTGATAAAGATTATTTCTTATCCAAAGTAGCCAAAGCATATATGGCGATAATTGGAGATGGTAAAAGCGGTATTTTTTGTGAGGATAGTTTAGAAAAACCTGAAAATTGGAAAGATAAAACAATGTTAAAAATAGATATGGGGAAATTTAGTATTCTTTTAACTAATCCGCCATTTGGTTCAAAAATTCCTGTTCGTGGTGAAGATAAATTAAAACAATTTGAATTAGGGCATAAATGGAAATTAAATAAAAAAACTGGCGAATGGGAAAAAGGGAAATTAAAAGATAAAGAAGCACCACAGATTCTATTCATTGAAAGATGTTTGCAGTTATTAAAAGATGGCGGAAAAATGGCAATAGTTTTGCCTGATGGTGTTTATGGGAATGAAAGTTTGGGTTATATTAGAAATTGGTTGTTAAAGAAAGGCAGGCTAATTGCGGTAATTGATGTTCCTCTTGAAACATTTATGCCAAATACATCTACAAAAACAACAATAATGATATTTCAAAAACTTCCTGAAAGTAAAATTCCTAAAAAATACCCTGTTTTTATGGCTGTGGCTGAAACTTGCGGACATGATAGAAGAGGAAAAAAACTTGAAGACGATGATATTTTGAAAGTTGCAGATAAATTTAAAGAATGGGCAAAAGAAAAGCAATTTAACTTTTAAAGGGTTTTAAAAATGTTAAAAACAATTACAATTAATATAGATAGCATAAAAAAAGATGATAGATTTGAGCCTGGATTTTGGATTATTGGAAAATTTATTGATGATGTTTTGTTTAACTACCAACATAAAAAGATTTCTGAATATTCTAAATTTATCAAGAAAGGAATTTTTGATTTAAAAGCCGAAAGATATCAAAATAAGGGAATACCTTTTTTGAGAATATCAAATCTAAAATATTTTGAATTGGGAACAGAAGATTTAGTTTATATCACAGAAGAAGACAATAAAGCCAACTTCAAAACTATTTTAAGACACGGAGATATTGCTTTTTCAAAAATAGGAACTTTGGGGAAAATTTTGAGAATTGGAAAGCGTTTTCCCGAAGTTAATATAAGCCAAAATATAATCGGCGTTGGATTAAAAAAAGAAACGAATAAAAATTATATTTTTGCTTTTTTACTTTCAAAATTAGCCTTATTACAAATTAAGAAAAACAAGAAAAAACAACTTCAAGATAAATTAAATCTTAACGATATCAGAAACATTGAAGTTGTTGAACTTCCAAAAAAAAGAATAAAGAAAATAAGCGACTTGGTTGCAAAAGCAGAAGAAACCGCAGAAAAATCTCTTTCATTACTAAATAAAGCCCAAAATCTTTTTTATCGTAAGTTAAATATTGATTTTTCAAAAATTGAAAAAGAAAAATTTTATTCTGTGAATCTTTCTGATTTTAAATATGTAGATTTATGGACACCAAAATATTCTTATCCTTTTTATGTAAAGACATTAAATACTATTAAAAAAAAATGGAAAACTGTTTCTCTTGACGAAATTGCTACCGTAAAAAAGGGCGATGAAGTTGGAAGCTATAATTACAATAAATACTTAAATAAAAAAGATACCGATGTTCCATTTATTAGAACTTCTGACATTGTAAATTTCGAAGTAGATCAATTCCCTGATTTTTATATCCCAGAAGAAATTTATCAAGAATTAAAGCAAGATATTAGAGTAGGAGATGTAGTTTTTACAAAAGACGGAAAAGTCGGAATGACTGGGATGATTACAAAAAATGATGAGGCAATTATTGCATCAGGAATGACAAGATTAAGATTAAAAATAGAAGCTAAAAAATATAATTTAACACAAGAATATTTGTTTTTGGTACTGTCTTTAAAAGAAACAGGTCTTTATCCTGCAATAAGAAGAACGGTTGTAGCTTCAACAATTCCGCATTTAAGAGAAGAAAGATTAAAGGAATTCGAAATACCTATATTAGATAAAAATTCTATCAATGAAATCACAAAACTTGTAAAACAAGCTTTTGAGTTAAAAGAAAAAAAAAAGAAATTGATTAAAGAAGTAAGAGAAGAAATTGATAATTATTTTGAAATTTAGGTTATTCCGATAATCAATTTAAATATCAATAATAAGTTAAGAGAATGTTTTTATTTCTCAAAAAGAAGCCAAAGAAAAAGTGGAGAAGATGATTTTAAATTTTAAAAATGGATAAAATATTTATAAAGGTTCTTGACATTAATACATTTGCCGATTGTTAAAAACTAAATAATCTTGAAAGGAGAAAAACATGATTAAGAATAATATCATCAAATGGTTACTGGTTTGCTTCATTATTTCACTTTGGATAGTAAATTGTTCCAAAGACACAACTGGTCCAGATAATGAACAAAAGCAAATTGGGTGGATCGTTGGATCCCCGTTAGATGGTTATGGTTCCATCTTTTATACTAATGATGGTGGCCAAAATTGGGTTCGTCAGGGAGATTCATTATCTATTCCGAATGTATCCTTGGGTGCTGTCAAAGCTGTTGATTCATTACATGCATGGATCTTAGGTGATCAAGCAGATGAATATGCTACTATTTTAAAAACTTCTGATGGTGGTTCTACCTGGGAGCGAATTGAAAATCGCGGAGGTATTCCAAATGAAGAGTTACTTGGATTACATGTTTATAGCCTGGATGAATTATGGGTTGTTGGTTCTAACAATACAATTATTTACACAAATGATGGTGGAAATACCTGGACATCTAAAGCTGACACTTCCTTTTTACCTTATAATTTATGTTCCATTGCTGTTGTCAACGATAAAATTTGGGTGTGTGGTAATGAGATGGAATTAGGTGGAACAATAATTCACTCTTCAGATTATGGTGATACCTGGTTTCATCAAGCTGAAGGTGAATTCCTTTCAGAACGAGGAATGATTGAGATAAGTGCAGCATCAGATTCCTGTTTATGGGTTGTAGGACATGGAAGAACAATTCTTCATACTTCGAATGGTGGCGATACATGGGAAATACAAAAGACCGATATCTATCCGACATGGGATGCAAATGGTGTTTGTGCAATAAGTGAAGATGTAGCATGGGTCGTAGAAGATGTTGGATGGATCCTTTATACAGAAAACGGAGGTGAGAATTGGGAGTTACAAGAAACCCCTGGTTCAGCAGGAGGTATTTTGCTATACAGGATTTCTCCATTAAATAAGGATGAAGCCTGGGTAGTTGGTCCCTATGGTGGAAAAATAGACCTTGGTATGATTTTGCATACTGTTGATGGTGGACAGACCTGGACTATACAAGATTATGGTTATAATACATTGCTTATGGATGTTTCCTTTGTGGGTGCATATCATTAAAGTTTGATAATTAATTCTTACTCAGAGGTCGAGCAGTTGGCAATTCACCAATAACAGGCTGCTGGTCATTTCAGGGGAAATTACCATCTGCATTATCGCAGAAGAAGTAAAACGAAGAATGCATAAAGCTGAGAAATTACAAAATAAAGCAAGGCAAGTTCTACGAAAAGCAAAAGAAAAAGTGGAGAAGATGATCTTAAACAATTAATCCAGAGCATTAAAACCATTTATCAAGAAAATTAATTTTTAATTCATAAATTTTTTAATTAGCTGAAAAATTAAAGAAAACGCAAAAGAAAACCTGGAAAATTTAAAAAGTTGCAAACGAGCATTTTAGATATTTAATTTGAATGATAGATGTAAAAAATATCTTGACACAAAAATAAAATATTTCTTGTTACATTTTATAATATAAACATAATAAGTAAATTAAGGGTATTGACATGTTTTATAAAATTATTAGTAAATATAAGGTAGCTAATATTTATGAATAAAAAGATAAATCCCGTAGGATGCATATCCAACGGGATAAACCAAAAATTTGGTATGCTTGAGATTAAATTATTATCGTATCTTCAGCTTAGAAAGCTCCGAATTGTTAGAACTGGTGATATTGTTCAGGCTTTAGGAATTTCAAAGCAGCGTGAAAATACACTTTTAAGTAATTTATGTAAAAAAAATGCAGTGATTCGTTTAAAGCGGGGTGTATATCTTGCTTCAAGGCAACTTCCATCCGGTGGATTTTCTTTTATCAGTGAATATGAAATATTAGAATATTTAATGAAAGAATATGGTGCATATTATATGGTTAGTGGTCCCACTGCAATGTATTACTATGGTTATACCGAGCAAATTCCTAACAAGATATATGTTTATAACGACCAAATTTATGGTGAAAAACAAATTGGTAGTAAATCGTTTGTTTTTATGAAGACTGCAGCAAAGAGGTTAAAGGGCTCTGAGTTGGTGAAGATGAATGACGGAAGTAAAATCCCCTTTGCTACAAAATCCAGATTTTTGATAGATTGTATTTATGATTGGAACAGGTATAATACAATTCCTGCTGTTTATTTATGGATTAGTAAAGAAATTAATCGGGATAGTGCTTTTACTGAAAAACTTATTAGTAATGCAAATAGATATGGAAATAAGTCAGTTCAAAAAAGATTAGGCTATTTATTAGAAACCTTGAATGTAGATTCCCAACGATTAGAAAAACTTCAAAGAAAGATCAATGCTGGCAAATCATTCATTTCCTATATTCCCAATAAAAAAGCAAGAGGAAAAATAAATAAAAAATGGGGGCTGATAATTAATGCAGAGTAACAAAACTGAAAAATATAAAGTTCACAATGATAAAGAGTATTTTCAAAAAGCAATTTATTATACATCATCTCGAACTGAAATAAATCAAGAGTTAATAGAAAAAGATTATTATTGCTCCTTGCTCCTTGATTATTTATTTGGAAATGAAGATACTCAGCTTGTTTTTAAGGGTGGAACCTGTATCAGTAAAGTTTATACAGATTTCTACAGGATGAGTGAAGACCTCGATTTTATGATTTCGGTTTCAACAGGATTATCAAAGAATACCAGGAAAGGTTTAATCTGTCCAATAAGACAAGATTTTGATAAACTTCTTGCTCGGTATAATTGTTTGAATTGGAAAGAAACAATCACCGGGCACAATGAATCTAAGCAATATATTGGTAAGCTTGAGTATAACTCTGTTATTGGAGCTGTTGGTAGAAAGGGAATCATAAAAATAGAAATTGGTCTAAGGGAAGAACTGGTCGAGGAAGTTTACAAAAGAGAAACTTCAACTTTGCTGATAGCCCCTTTTCGCGAGGAAAGAATTATCCAAAGTTATAAAACAAATGTTCCAACGATAAATGAACTTTATGCTGAGAAATTTCGTGCTGCACTCACCAGGCGAGAACCTGCAATTCGTGATTTTTTTGATATCTTTTATGCAATGAAAAATTTACAAATTGATTTTAAATGTGAATACTTTTTAGAACTTGTTAGGAGAAAGCTTTTTGTTCCAGGTAATCTTTCTGTTAATATGAGTCTGGAAAGAAAGAAAAAACTGAAATTGCAAGTTGATTCTGAATTAAAACCAGTCCTTCGAAGGAAAGATTTTCAAGATTTTAATTTTGATGAAGTATTTGAGTTTGTGGGTGAGATTGCCCAAAAGTTATAAGAATATAATTGGTTATTGGCAAAAATCAGAAAGTTTACAGAAAGAAGCCAAAGAAAAAGTAGAAAATATGATAAAGCAATGTTAGCTTTTTTTCAACTTAACTCAAGCCAATCAGATTCAAGAAACAGGAGATACAAGGAATTTTAATCCATCGGTCTCGGCATCCAGACGGATTAGAACCGTATAATAATCTTCTATTACACCCACCAAAATTTAATATTTACGAAGCACTTCGGGCTTGGGCACCCAGACCAGTAGCAGTATTGGTGATAATAAAATATCTTCAATTTCCCTTGACAGAAAGAGTCTACTTTTGAGTAGTCTAATCCAGAGTAGACTAATATTTGAAAGGATAAATAGTGAAATTTATTAATAGAGAAAGAGAATTAAAAGCTTTAGAAAGATTCTGGCAGGAAAGCCAAAGCCCGCTAATTGTTATTTATGGAAAAAGACGAATAGGTAAAACTGAACTGATAAAGCATTTTATTAAACAAAAACCATATATTTATTTTCTGGCACAAAAGATAAAGGAGCATGAAAATTATTCACCCTGTGGAATAATCTGACAGTCGTCGGATTAAAATCTTTGATTTTATTCCACAGGGTAAAGGATTTAAAATAGTTTATATGAATAAAATATTGTTCGTGTCCGTCTGGGCGCCGAGACCGATTAGTTCGTGCTTGCCCCGTGAAATAACTAACAAGAAAGATGGTAAGTTGGTGTACAGATAAAATATTTCACGGGGTAAATTCGTGGCAAAAAAAGGATTTTCAGATAAAAAGTAATGAGACAAAATTTTTTCAAATAGATAAAATTGGTAGATGGTGGGATAGAAACGAAGAGATTGATGTTTTAGCTTTGAATGAAGAGGAAAATAAAATCCTCTTTTGTGAAGTTAAGTGGAGTAATAGACAAGTTGGAACAAATGTATATGAAAATTTAAAAAGAAAAACAGACAAAGTAAATTGGAAAAACGAAAAAAGAAAAGAATATTTCTCACTTTTTTCAAAAAGTGGATTTACTGAAGCGATGAAGAAAATTGCAAAAGAAGAAAAAGTTATACTTTTTCATAAAGATAAGCTTTTAGAAATACTATAATTCTGTTGAATCAAAAAAGCTGAGAAATTTAAAAAATGAAATGGAAACTTCCATCAAGAATCGAAATCTGTCCAACAAAAAATATCTAATGTAGTTGTACAATCCCACGAATCTCGCAAAGAAGCCAAAAAACTTTTACAAAAAACAAAAGAGAAAGTGGAAAATCTGATAGAAAATCCTTTAGAAATCTCTGAAACCCAGCCCATTCTCTGTCCACCAGCGCCGACTTTCGGCATCCCGTAAACGGGACTGACGGACGGGGTGTGTAAAATATTGTTCCGATTTATCGGAGCGTTACATTTTCATAGTATTACAGAAATCCTTTAATCTCCTCTACATCAGTAATTGTGATAATCCCTTCTATATCATAAGTATCAATCCCCAATACGGTTTTTCCAAAATTTAGACAATATGCAATCTCAGAAAGGGTGCCGTATTTGCCATCTATTGCAATCGCAAGGTCACAAGTTCTGGCAATTATGGCATTACGAGCATTTGACATCGCAGTTACTATTGGAATATCAATATATGGATTAGCATCTGTTTTACTTTTCCCTGGGAGAATTCCAATTGTCAATCCGTTATTACCTTTTGCCCCTTTAGAAGCTGCTTCCATAACACCCCCAAGTCCACCGCATATAAGAATATAATCCTTCTCAGCAATGATTTTCCCAACTTGATATGCTTTTTTGTATATTTCCTCTGTGGCAATATTTCCACCAAGAACTGCTATGATTTTTTTATCTCTCACCGAATTCCCGATTCGATCAGGGACGGGATTTTCGCTTCGCTTCAACATTCTATCTCCTAAAATTCATTTTATAATGACTATATATTTCTAATTAAACACCATTAGATGTCAAGAAGTTCAATGTGAAATGAATTATCAGAATTCTAAAAATAAAGATATGTTCATAGAAAATTTGACACAAATAAAACAAATATTCTATATAATATCAATAAAAGAAAAAATATAGAATTGTAATATTAAAATTTAATAAGATTTATTCAAAATTATTTAAGATGAATCTAAAATCTATTTAAGTTAAATTCCGAACCCCACCTTTGAATAATCAACTAATAAAAAAAATATGAATTGGAGGAAAAATGTCAACAATAGTTCACTTTGAAATCCCGGTAGATGATATTGAAAGAGCAAAAAAATTCTATACTGAGCTCTTTGGATGGGAAATTAAGGAAGAACCAGAAATGGAATATCATATGATTACAACGAGCGGTGAAAAAGCAGTTGACGGTGGTATGATGAAAAGGCAACATCCACAACAGCAAATTACTAACTATATTGATGTCTCAAGTGTAGATGAATATTCTAAAAAAATTGAAAAATTGGGTGGTAAAGTAGTTATGCCCAAAACTGCTGTCCCCAGTATGGGATATTTCGCAGTATGCCTTGATACTGAGAATAATGCTTTTGGTATTTGGGAAACAAATAAAGACGCAAAATAATAATAAGGTGGGGTTCGAATTAATTCTGTGAATTTATACTTAAGTTCACTATAAAAACCCGTCCGTCTGGGCGCCTGTCTAGGCTTGGCCTAGCCAAGACTGGCCGAGACCGACGAAACACACGAAATACCCGAAAATGGTTCATGTAACTCCAGCCCGTCTGGGCGCCGAGCCTGATAATATCCGTATGTATTTTTCGTCCCGATGATTCGGGACGGGAGATTCCTTTTTAGAGTGGAATCATACTTTATATTTATGCAAAATTGGTGAAACACTATTGAATTCAAATTATAATCAAACACCAAATATTTTAATAAGAAAATTCAGCACAGAAGACTACGATGCACTAATTAAACTATGGAATGATTCACAGCTTCCTTATAAACCAAAAGGCAGAGATAGTAAAGATAAGATTGAATTTGAACTGAAACAAGGGAATGCTCTTTTCTTGGTTGTTGAGATAAATGGCAAATTAGTAGGCTCAATTTAAGGAACCCATGATGGACGAAAAGGTTGGATAAATAGATTAGCAGTAGCTCCTGAATATCAAATGCAAGGTATTGCAAGAAGAC
This sequence comes from Candidatus Cloacimonadota bacterium, assembly GCA_023129415.1. Lineage (GTDB taxonomy): Bacteria > Cloacimonadota > Cloacimonadia > JGIOTU-2 > JGIOTU-2 > JAGMCF01. The sequence continues at coordinate 14,527 of JAGMCF010000192.1, read as the reverse complement.
TTGTAGATAAAGTAGAAGGTTGGCTTCATAAACTTGGAATTAATATCATAGCTTGTTTAGTTGAAGATTGGAATATGAATTCTAAGAAATTTTTTGAAAGTTTGGGATATAATATGTTTGCAGATATAGTATATTTTACTAAAAAAAGATATCCTGATGTATAAATATTTATTGATTTTATATTATAGTATTACAAGTAAAATCTTTGTTTTCCCGACAAGTCGGGATTAAATTCCAAATTCTAAATACAAATAAGCACTAATGACTGATACAAAATATTTTGGTCATTTGATTATTGGGTTTTGGAATTTATTTGGAATTTATTATTTGATATTTGTTATTTGCGGTTTACCATACTATTTTATTTATTAATTATATCCATAACCTTCCATACAATTAAAGATGCAGTTATCATAAGTAAAGTTAGCACAACTACAAACTTTAAACTGAAGTAGAAAATCATCATTGGCAGAAGTGGTATCTTAATAGCACGATTATAGAAAAAAACCGCAGCCATTCCAGAGCTCATTCCCTTCCCTCGCAAATCTTGAATCAGCTGATACCAGACAAAAGACGGACCATGAGAAATAATGCCACCTATTGTTGCTATTGCCCAACCTTTAATGCCAGATTCCTTACTCAAATATTTGGCGATTTTTTGCGAGTCTAAAAAATAATTTACAAAGGCGGTAAAAGCAATTACTATAACCAGAATCGGAATAATTGTTTTAGCTATGTTGAAACTAATTTTTAGCGATTCCTTTGCTCCTGTTCGGTCAATAAAAAATAAAACGATAAATATAAGAATAACTGCTAATAAAAAGTAAATACCGGTTGGGACTTTCCTCGTTTTCCTTTTATCTTCCATATTACACTATCTGTAGAATTAGAACAGTGGCTATCGCTATAAAAAATGAAATTACAAAACTAATTAAGTTTCTGGATAAGGCAAATTCTTTTCCCAAAGCTGAAATTTCATAAGGAAGTTGAACAATGCCAACCGTTACCCAGCAGATAATAAAAGCAGTAACAGCAAAGAGTGTAACTCCATCATCTAATAATTGTAAGCCAATAATATAACTGTTTATCGGGTTTCCTGTAGTAATACTACCGATAAATCCACCGATTAATGTATCTTGAATAATTTTTCCTGTAAATACATTCTTAAGTAAGTGCTTTGAAATATAAACCTGGAACAATCCAATACAGAGTATGACTCCAAGCATAATCGGAAATAATCTACCAAAGCTTGTTAATGAGTTAAGAAGTGCTTTTAAAAAACTTTTATTGTTTTTCATCTTAAAATCCTTTTTTGCCACGAACCACACGAACTAATCGGTCTCGGCGCCCAGACGGACACGAACAATATTTTATTCATAAAATTAAACTATTTTAAATTCTTTACCCTGTGGAATAAAATCAAAGATTTTAATCCTACAACTGTCGGATTATTCCACGGGGTGAATAATTATCATGTTCCTTTGTGTCCCGATTTTTTTCGGGACATGTATGTTTCATATGAAAATAACCTTCTTTATATCAAAATTTGGGATAAACCCAAATCTACCCACAAGGGGGGTAGCAACAGGTTTATCCTGTTGCTGTTCACACTCATCAAATAAGATATTTTCATATTCTTTTGTGTCCCGATTTGTTTTCGGGATTAGCTCAATTAAATATTACTATCTTAACAAGGAAAATATTATCTAACAGGGTTTATCCTGTTTCACTATAAGGTGAGAGATTCGCCAACTCCAAAAATCACCATCCGATAAAATACCCCAGAATCCCAACCAAAAAGCCAATCAAAAGATTAATAAATTTTACAAATACAAATCCTCTTTTTGATTCTGCTAACATAGGCAGCATCCCATGACCATCCTGAACTATTGAGCTTGCCATAAGTATACTAAATGGAATTGCACCTTGATAGAACAAAGTAACAAATATCATATGAGGACCAGATTCCGGAATAAGACCTATTAAACATGCGATAATTAATATTATAAATTTGTTAGATTCAATCCACTGTTCAATATTCAGTTGGCTTAATAACAAATGCATTATTAAAAGTGCGCCAAGTGACCAGAAAAAAATCCTGGGTATATGAACCTTAACAATATGCTTCCAAAGATGCTCTTCTAAAAAGTGTTCAGGTACAGTTGTGACAATAAAAAGTGAAACTGATGATGCTACAAGAAGTGTAACTCTTATCCAATTCCATTTATCAGGACCAATCTCTCCAATAACTAATCCTACAATAAAGATTAGCAATATTCCGATTAATAAAGCTCTCTGGAATGAACAATGTTTAAGCTGGTTTAAAATCAGATTTTTTTGAAAACATATACATCTCTCTTCTTCATGCAAAGACAGTTTGCGTAATTCAATTTTTTCATAAATATATTTTAAAGGAAGAATTTTATCAGTAATAAATCCAGAAACAATTCCAATACCAAAAATAATGACTGTCAAAATTAAAGCCTTCCCCGGAAACAAGGCAAGCATTACAAATGCTTCATCTCCGCTTGTAGCAACCATAGCTGCAACAAGAGCTCCAAACGAAACTATCCTATGTGAATACAGAGCTACAACGGTAAATGCTCCCAGACATCCAGGTATGGCTCCTAAAAACGCTGATAAAAGATATTGCCTCCATTTACTTTTTTTAAGAGAATCATGCCATACACCTCTGGTTTGCACATTGATATACTCAATAACCAGCATCATTACAAACACAAAGCCAGTGATCATCAAGGCTTGCCTAAAAACTGTGATAATCATAATATTAATGAAATAATGAGTGCAAAAATCAAAGATATTCCAGTAGGTATAATTAATCTTTTAAAGAAATCCTTTAGAGATGAGCCAAAAAATTCAACGGAAACTGACACACAGGGATGTATTGGTGAGATAACATACCCCATAAATATAGAGAAGAACATAACTGCAAAAACTAAATATGTCGTTGCCTCAACTCCAAACTTTGAATAATAAATTGGCAATAAAATGGCAAAAGGCATTTGAACCCTACCTGTCACAAAACCCAGGAATGCAGCGACTCCTACAATTAAAAAACTTTTGCAAAAAACTATATCAGCAATTACTTTTGAAATGTTTGAAGCTTGAAATATATTCAAGAAAAGAAACATTCCAATAATTATGAGGAAATATTTCCATGGTTTCATCTTTAATGAAATAGGTATTATCTTTTTCAAATCTAATTTTCCAATAGAAAATGCAAGAATAAGGCTGGTCAAAACACCAACCGAAAGAGGTATCTCTTGAATAATGTTCTTAAATAAACTCATTAAAATTAAATGAATAATAGGAGCAGATAGTATTATTGCAAGTGGTATAAAAATTTTTTTCCGTATAATATTATCACTTGTTTTCAGGTTGCCATGTATCCCTTTAAGCAAAAAAATATAACCTAAAACAATCATTAGTATAAAACCAGGAATAATATACAACATAGCAACATAGAGACTTAGATTAGCCATCTTACTTGTAACCAGCAAAGCTCCAAGTGGGTAAATTAATACAAGAACATGTCTGAACCAAACATTTATTGCAGTGTATTTATCATCAGAAATGTCAGTTCCGGCTCGGAGAACAAGTGGAGCTGAAAGAAGCGCACCGCCTGGCATGGGAAGCATTCCAAGAAAAGCTGGACCGAATGCAAGAAACAATTTTCTTTTCATTCTAAGATTATTAACAAGATCGTCCATAAGTCCAGAAACTTCTAATGCTCCACCAATAAGTGGAATTAAACCAACAGCAAAAGCTAACAATAATATTGATGGATCAGTTAGAGTATTCTGTATTTGAGCAAGTATCTCTCTAAAACTAAGATTGAATATGCCCAGAACAAGAGCACCTATAATAAATCCCACCCAGAGATTCTTCCGAGCGATAATTATCATCAAAGCTAAAGATAAGAGAAAGCCAAGCCAGATTGTTAAGTTCATATTAAATCTTAATTATTATGTTCTTTCCTATTTTCAATTGTTATCTTTTGTAGTCTTAAAGAAAACCCCTCTTTTCAAATACATACTTTCTATCCGTTCCCTCTCAAGAAGCGCCTGCAAATACTTATTTATCTCATTAATATGTATTCCAAGTGTTTCTGATAAATCCTCAGCGGTGCAAGGTCTTCTCTTAATAGTAGTTATTATTTTGTCTTCTATATTATGGTTAAAACTGGCAATTTTCTCCCTTGATTTAAAATTCGTAATCATTTCCACTGGCAAATCCTTAAAATATGAAACAACTTTTTTTAGCGAAACACTGTTAATTGGCTTTACCCAATTTTCTGTTCCTGGCCTATCAAGAGAGTTAATCTGCACATGTGTAGGATTGATTTTCATAATGGCTTCTCTCAATAATTTCATTTCACTATCAGTATCATTAATCCCCGGGACTATAAATATTTCCAGCCAGATTTTTCCTTTAAATTCCTTTCGAAATTCTATTAAACCAGAAATAATTTTTTGAATCTCTAAACCTATGTATGCTCTATTTATTCTCCTAAATGCTTGCGCAGAAACAGCATCTAGAGAAGGCATAACCAAATCAGCCCTAATAATTTCATCCCTTACTTCCTTTTGATATAGAAGAGAGCCATTTGTCAGAACTGCTATTTTGTATTGTGGATAGTTTTCTTTCAAAAAATCAATTATTTCTTCAATACCAGTATTTAAAGTTGGTTCACCAGAGCCAGAAAATGTTATATAATCTAATTTTGGATTTGCATCAAGATAGTCTTTCAATTCAGCAATTATAACTTTTACTGGAATATATTCTTCTCTATCTGTAGTAAGATTGGTTGTAGCCCCACATTCACAATAAACACAGTTATATGTACAGGTTTTAAAAGGAATTGGGTCAATACCCAGTGATATTCCCAATCTGCGGGAAGGTACTGGACCAAAAATATGCTGATATCTCATTAGAAAAAATTTAACTCCTCATTTTCCGTTAATTTGTAATTTGAAATTTGATATTTGGAATTTTAAAAGGGGTGTGCACCTATCCTTGTGATTCTATTCCAAGCTCTTTTATGTAGTTAACTCAAGTCAAGTTTACTAACGGCACATCTGGCTAACTGCTTATTGCTGCTACCTTCCGGTTCTGACAAGATTCACAGAGCATGATTGCGTTAGACTTGACTCTCAACATCACTTTCATAAAATAAAACTCAGCTATCAAATCCCGCGGATAGGAATTCAGCCCTGCTATAGCGGATTGCAGGTTACAGGACACCGCTAACTTCCCACTTAGCACACCCCAATTTGAATTCGGAATGCGAAGTTTGAAATTCGGAATGATAAACAAAAAATTATTACCAATACAAAAAATGTTTGGAAAATTTATCGGTCTTTACTTAAACTTTTTCCAGAAGAAATAAATATAGCCAATAATTCATTGGCTTCATTTCGGAGTTTATTGATATCTTTCTTGATATTTTCATTGCCCAAAATACTTTTTAATATTTCAAGCCAATAAACTGTTTCACTAGCCTCTTTCTCACAGATTGATATTTTTGCTTTAAACTCCGCTTTACTTATGGCTCGATTTGCTTCCCTATAATTTGCACCAATAGAAGTTCCTGATTTTACAACTTGATATCTAATAATTTTTAGTTCAGGTGTATTCCCAATTTTAGAGATAGTCTTTATCAAATTTATTGAAAAATCTTTTGTCCTTTTTTCTAATTCAATGGCAAATTTTTTCATTTCGGATTCTGCCTTCCGAATTCCACCTTTTTCATTTCGGATCCTGACTTCCGAATTCCGCCTTTTCTTATTAAAATCTGCTCAAAAATAGAAAGTATATTATATGAAAGCCAATAAAGCACTAAACCGGCAGGAAGAGATTTAAAAATAAATACTAAAAATATTGGCATTCCATACATCATAATCTTTTGGGTTTGTAACTGTGCCTTTTGCTTATCGTCCATGTTTGGTAAGGTTTTGGCAGACATCAACTTCTGTTGCAAAAACATACTTATTCCCATAATAATTGGTAAAATATAATATGGGTCAGGTATGGATAAATCTTTAATCCAGAGAATAAAATTTGCATGCCTAAGATCAATAGTAGATTGCAAAACTGGATATAAAGCAAAGAAAACTGGCATCTGCAGAAGCAATGGTAAACATCCACCTAATGGACTTACACCATGTTCCTTATAAAGAGCCATTATTTCTTTCTGAGCTTTCTGGGGATTATTTTTATACTTAGCTTGAATCTCTTTAATTAATGGTTGTACATGCTGCATCTTCTGTGTGGATTGAGTACTTTTATGAGTTAAAGGAGAAAATAATAATTTCAAGACTATTGATAATATGATAATAGAAAATCCATAATTAGGAACAAGTTTATACAAAAACATAAGTAATTTTAGAATCAATTTACTAATTGGCGGTATCATTCCAAAACTCATAGACTTTTCTAAACCAATTGCTTTTAAATTATCATAATCAACAGGACCAAAATAAAAATTAAAGTTATGATCAATTTTTATTCGTGATACTTCTACTCTTGAAATCTGCTTTAATGAGTTATTACCAGCAAAAATAGAAATTTCTCTTAATTTTACACGACGGTCAGGAATTGTTGCTAACATAAAATATTTAGATTTTACAACAGTCCAATCAACATTTCCATATAATAACTCGCCTTTAATAGCATTTTTTAATCCAACCTTAGAAATTTTATTATCAATCTGAGATACTGCTTTGATATAACTTACAAAACGTTTATCTCCTTTCTGGTCAAAAAATACACCCGAATCCATTCCTAAATTATACGAATGTATCAAACCAAAATCTTCAATCAACAGATTCATAGTTAGTTGGTAATTATCATGAAGTTGAAATGATTTCTGAACTATCTTCTTATCTTCTACTTCTAAATAAAATTCAACAAAATTATCACTCTGGTAATATGCTAAATTATTTTTTCTCATATCAAAACTATCGGACTCTGTTATAAATTTAATATTTAATAATCCTTTTTCTGATAAAAGAAGTTCAACAGGAGTTACCTTATCATCTTTCATTATATTTTTTAATATAATCTGCCTGATATTTCCACCACGATTAGTAAAAATAATTTTAACTACATCATTTTCCAATACTATATTATCGTTAATATCTATTTCCTGAAAATCCTCTTTATCCCCAAGAGGAATGATCGGTTCTTTTGGTTCCAACTCTTTATCTGTAATAGTTTCAGAGACAACTTCTTTCTTTTGTTGAATAACAATTTGTTCTTGTTGAGGTTTCTTCCATAGTATTTTATTGCTAATAATAAATACAATAAAAATTAGTAATAAAGCAAGTATTGTCCTTTTATCCATAATTATATTCTCTTTAGTTCCAAACCTTATGTATCATAGTCCTATAAAAAAATACTACTAATGAATGCCATTTTCCCAAAATATTATTTATTTATTAGCGACTATTCGCGTGCATTCGCGGTCTGTTTCATAGAAGGTAAAGGATCTTCTCCACCTTTGCAAAAAGGATTACATCGTAATATTCGCCAGGCTGATAAATATAAGCCTTTTAAAATGCCAAAATTCTCAAATGCTAATTTAGAATAAGCAGAACAAGAAGGCACAAATCTACATGAATCCGGAAACATTGGTGAGATAAATCTCTGATATATCCCAATAAATTTAATCAATGTTTTACAAATATTCTTTTCTAATCTTTTCAATACCATTTTTTAAATCTTTCAAAATATTATCACGACCATATTCAAAAATTCCTGGCTTTGTTATTATTAAATAATTTATGTTTAATGGTATGGAATGGTCTGACATACGGAAATATTCTTTTATCCATCTGCGGATTTTATTTCTTTTTACGGCATTGCCAATTTTTTTAGATGTAATAACTGCAAGGCCAAAATCCCTATTTCCGTAGATATCCTTTTTCACTACAATCAAATCAAAAAATGATTTTCTAAATCTCTTTCCATTTTCCCTTAATTCTTTAAATTGATAATATCTTCTTATGCTTTTCACATGTATATTTTACCACTAAGATTCATCCTTCGCAGTAGCAGTACTACTGCTACGGAGAATGGGCACAAAGACACTAAGATGATTTTATAGCAAAAATTTTATAGAAAAAAATTTCTACTAAAATATAAAAATTTACAAATTCACCAATTTACCAATTCACAAATTAACCAATTCACTATACAGATATTCTTTTTCTTCTTTTAGCTCTTCTGCGATTAATGATTTTTCTACCATTTTTTGATCTCATTCTTTTTCTGAAACCATGTGTGCTTTTTCTGCTTCTATTATGTGGCTGATATGTTCTTTTCACAACAAATCCTCCTGAAAATTATAATTTAGAATCCAGATGAGATATTTTTAGTGTCAAGATTTTTGTTTTTTATTGACAGCCCTAAATAAATATTTCCTGTTTTGGTCAAATATTTATAGATTAGAATTTCAACAATGTGAATAACTGTTTTTTGTTATTGGTCTTTTTTCTTGTAATTTGTTGTGCAGGTGATAAATACAAATAAGGATAAAATGTTGATAAATATGTGGATAAAAATTATTCTCTCAAAACTACCTCTCTTTAATTCATTGAGTTACACAATCTAAAATTGTGAATATATGATAGAATCAAATATTATGTGGAAAAGAATTTTACCTGAATTAAAAAAGCAGGTAGATTCTCAAACTTTTAATACCTGGTTTGAAAAAACAGAAGAATTTAGCTTTGTAAATAATACTCTCACAATAAAAGCTCCAACAAAATTTTTTGCAGACTGGCTTGAACAACATTATAAATCTATTGTAGAAGAAATAGCTTACAACATCACCGCACAAAACATTGATATTGATTTCATAGGTTCATCAAATAATACCAAAAAAACTACTATGAAAAGTATTATAGATTCTACAAAGGAATCTGGACTGAATTCAAGATATACTTTTGAGCGATTCGTAGTTGGAAATAATAATAATTTTGCTTATTCTGCTGCTCAAGCTGTTGCTGATAAACCAGGAAAAATTTACAATCCTCTTTTTATCTATGGTGGTGTCGGATTGGGAAAAACTCATATTATGCAAGCAATTGGAAATTATATAATAAATAATGATAAAAAAAATAGAAATATTTTATTCAGTGCTTCTCAAGATTTTATTAATGAAATGATATCTGCAATCCAAACTAATACAATTATCAATTTCAGAAAAAGATTTCGCAATTTTGATGTTTTAATGATTGATGATATTCATTTTTTTGCAGGAAAAGAAGGAAGTCAGGAAGAATTCTTTCATACCTTCAATACACTATACAATGCAAAAAAACAAATAATTCTAACAAGTGATCGTCCTCCAAAAGAAATTCAAGATTTGCAGGAACGCTTGATTTCCCGCTTTGAATGGGGACTTCTTACAGATATAAAAAAACCAAACTTTGAAACTCGTGTCGCTATTCTTCGACAAAAATGTATTGAAGAAGATGTTACTATGAATAACGAAGTTATTGATTATATTGCAAATACTTTTGATGATAATGTAAGACAACTTGAGGGTTCTCTTATTAAAATTTTAGCATATACATCATATAAAAAAATCAAACCTCATCAAATCAAAATTGATGAAGTAAAAGAAATGCTTGCAGATTTAATAGCAAACCAGAAAAAACCAATTACTTTAGATATTATTCAAGAAGAGGTAGCAAAATATTTTGAAATTGGTAAAAATCAGATAAAAGAACCAACCAGAAAAAAAGAGATTGCCTTCCCGCGCCAGATCGCGATGTATCTTTCTACTAAACTTATACCTCATACTTCACTTCTTGAAATTGCAAATCATTACAATAAAAAAGATCACACAACAATAATCCATGCAAAAAAAATCATATCAAATAAGATTGCTGATGATCCAAACCTGAAATCAAAAATCAATGAAATTATTCAGAATATAAATGGATAAAAATATTACTTTAATTCCCTTATCTCCCTTAAAAAAACTTTTTTATGAACTTATCCACAAATTTGTTCACATAGTATGTTAATTTCTGTAGATAATTATCATTTTAAAATATTAAAATGAGATATTTATTTTTCAATGTGTATAAAAAAGAAATATCAACAAAAATATCCACATAATAAAATGAATAATATACCCAGTATTAATGGATTTTCAGTAATTTTCCACATTTCCACAGCGTATATTATATATATATATAATATATTAATATAATAATATTAATAAAGGAAAATATGAATAAAGCAAAAATCATCTCTCTAACAATTTTATTATTATTGTTTATTCTATCTTGTTCTAAAAAGAGCAATTTTATTGGATTTGAAGAAGATATCGAAGATAAAATAATAACTGATACGCTTACTAATTCTATAAATTTCAAAAAATCTTATAAAGATAGTATATCTAATTATCAAGGGAATACTAAACTAATTGTAGGAAAATTCAATGGTGTTGAAGTGAGAAGTTTACTTAAATTTAAAAATTTACCAGATTCTGCCTGGGTTGATTCAACTACAATTAATTCTTGTGAAATAATCATAATAAAGAAACTCTTATTTGATACAGATTTTGATGTAAATGTTTATAAAGTTACTCTAGATTGGAATGAAAATTCTGTGAATTTTGATAGTTTGTGGAATGCCTATTCCAACCAATTAGCTCAATTCAACACTTCACAAGATACGATAATTTTCAATATTGAAATTGATACTTTAAAAAATTGGATAGAATCAGATTCAACAAACTTTGGTATAATGCTAAAATTTGATGGATGTTTGGTAAATGATTTTGTTGAATTTTATTCTTCAGAAAGTAGTAATTACCCTTATTTACAAATAAACTATACTGATACAACAGATACAGATACAACAAAAACTTACAAAGCATCAGAAGATACATTTATTGGAAATATTACAAATTGTGAAATATTGGATTCTACAGTAATAAGAAATTTACCACCTACAGGAATCATTGTAAGTTTTTGTTTGGATTCATTAATAAATAAATTAGAAAATCCATTAGATTTATCAAAAATTTCTGTTAATAAAGCAGAAATTATTATTAACTCAACAATGATAGATTCTTATTTTATTTCTGAATCATATTTATATATCGAGCCTTATTATATTTGTGATACAACTTATATTACAACTGAACGTCTTCCTTTACTTGAAAGGGAGATATCAAAGTTTGATCCAGAAGATTTATTCAAAATAAATATAACCGCATTATTACAAAGATATCTTAGAGAAGAAGGAAGAAATAACCAAATTATGCTCAAATCAACCACTGAAAATAAAGATTTTTCTTTTATAAAATTTACATTTGAAAATGAAAAACCATACTTGAAAATAACATATACAAAACCTATTTTAAAGGATTAAAAGTGAAAAAATTAATATTAGGATTGCCACTATTATTTATATTAGCAACTTGTCCCAATTTTTGGGATATATGTTTAGCAAGCTCAATCTTTTCAGCAAATGGATTTGTTGAAGAGAATTATGGATTGGATAACTATTCTATTGGAATGGGTCAAACGGGAATTAGTTCATTATTTCGGAAAAATATTTCAATATGCAATCCAGCCTTAAATGGAACAGTATCACAAGCAAATTTTTCTTCAAATTTGATTTTTGGTTATAATTATTATAAGGATGCGAACAGTAAATACAAAGATAAAATTGCTGATTTTCCATACATAAAAATTATTATTCCTGTTACCAAAAGCGATTTTATAGGTATTAGTTTTATTGAAAAATATCATTTAGGATTAGAAACATGCAGAGAGGATTCAATTCAAGATATTGGTAATATATCTACATATCAAAATCTAAGTGGTTCAATAAATCAGATTGGATTCTCATATACTAGAAAAATGAAATCCCCGATATTGGGGATTTTAATTGGAGCAAATTTGAATTACAATTTTGGCAATGAAAACAATGAAATATCTATTGATTTTGATGATAATGAATTTGTAGACCATTTTGAATGTGTTGAAAAGAAATATGAATGTGCGAATTTTTCTTTTGGCTTTGCAATTCCTTATTCAAAATTTTCATTTGGTGGTTTTTATGAGAGCACATTAAATATGAATTCAGATAAAAAATATACTATTCAATATAATCCTGATCTTGATTTTGATTATATTGAAGTAGTTGAGAAAAAAATAAAATTTCCATCACAAATTGGATTAGGAATAGGTATGCAAATTACTGATTATTTATATGCTGAAACTAATTACAGACATTCTTTTTGGAAGAATTCTACTTATTCAGGGATGAATGATAGAGATAGTAAATTCATTTCAGTAGGTTTGTCATATATTCCATATAAAAAATTATTTTGGAAAGTTCCTACAAGATTAGGCGGATATTACAAACAATTACCCTGCAAAAAGAATGGGCATTTTATAGATGAAAAAGCACTAACATTTGGTTTTGATATCCCGTTAAATGAAAAAAATAAAGGGAATATTTCTTTAGCATTAATCTGGGGAGTTAGAGGAGACATTTCAAAAAATTTGTATAAAGATGAATTTATTAAATTATCCATTGGTTTTTCTTCTGTAGATTTATGGAGAAATCCTAAGAAATTTAAAAAGGACAAGGAAATACCAAAATTGGATAAAAAATATGAAGTCCCGGATTAAGTAGAGCGAATCAACCATTGCGTCCCGATATATTGGGATGCCCATTCGCAAGGATTTGAGTTTACGGACAGACACTAACTAATGGCAAGAAATGAAAGAAAATTGGATTTGTAATTCGTATAAAGATAATGACATAGAAAGATCTATCCTTCTTGGAAGAGGAATTACTAATTATGAAAAATTTCTTTTTCCCACTCTTGATAAACTCAACAATCCGTATCTTCTTGCTGATGGTGAAAAAGCTGCAAAAAGAATAATATCTGCTGTTGAAAATAACGAAAAGATAATCATATTTGGTCATGATGATGTTGATGGAGTGGTAAGTACTGTCCAATTGTATAAATGTCTTACTAAGTTTGGTTCAGAAAATCATAATTATTATATTCCAAATAGAGAATTTGAGAGGTATGGAATTCAGGATGCTTTCAAAAATAAAGTTTTAAAAGATAGAGCAAATTTAATCATAACTGTTGATATTGGAATTAATGATATTGAAGCAATAGATTTCTTTAACAAACATAATATTGATACAATAGTTTTAGACCACCACATAATTTTTCATGAGTTACCTGATGCCTTCGCAGTTGTTAATCCTAAAAGAAAAGATTGTAAGTTTCCTTTTAATATGTTAGCTGGGGTTGGAGTTGTGTATAATATTGTAAAAATTATTGAAGATTTGAAGAATATCTCATCTGATCCTTTTGATATTACTTTGGCTGGACTTGGCACTATTGCTGATAGAGTTCCTCTTCTTGATGATAATCGTATCTATTCAAAATATATATATAAGAATATTGAAAAATCTGAAAATTTATTATTCAGTTTCTTTGCTGAAATAAATATGAATTATCAAAAAAATCAACTTATTAATCAACTTATTAGACTTATTACAGTTGGAAGAGATATTGATGGTTTACATATTGGTGTGGAAATTCTTCTTTCAAATAGTTTATCTGATGTAAAGGAAAACTATAATATTCTCAAAAAACGATTGGTTATAAATGAGATGGAAGTCAAAAGAGTAATTAGATTAATTGATGAGAAATATTATGAAAACAGAGGTGATAATATTTTCATATATTCAGATAATAAAAACGAAATACCTATACAATTTATTGGAATGGTTTCATCATACATTGCAGATAAATATAGAATACCTTCATTAGTTCTTACAACCAGAGATAATAATATTCTATCTGCAGAATCTCGTGGACCAGATGGATTTGATTGGATTGAAAGTTTTAATAAAATAGAAAAGCATTTGATCCAATTTGGAGGCCATAAAAAAGCTGCGGGTTTTACTTGCTATGCTAATGAGTTTGAAAATATTAAGAAAAAATTAGAAAAAATTGCAAGAGAGAATTCAGCTACCACTCAAAATACAGGATATCTGAAGCATAAGATTTACATTGACTATCAATTGTCAAAAGAAAATTTTAATATAGAATTATTGCAAAAAATTTTTAAGAATTTCACGCCTTTTGGAGAGAAGAATAGGCCACCAATTTTTATTAATAAAAATATATCTCGAAAAGAATTAGAAAGAAGAGAAATTAATAATATCCCAAATTTGAATGATAGTGAATTAGTTAATGTTTTGATTTCTTATAATGATAATATTCAGAATCCAATCATGCCAAAGGCAGATCATCGGATAAATATAATTGATTATGAGATAGTTTATTAGATAAGAACATAACCTTGTAAATTGATTAAAAAAGGCTAAGGCTGAGGCTAAGGCGAAGATTTAAATAAAGAGATAGATTATGAGTTTCGAAGACTTTACGAAAATGCCTGTTTGACAGTTAGGATTCAAACTTATAGTCAAAATATATAAAATC